>CANGCI010000129.1 GCA_947451995.1 Comamonadaceae bacterium
AAGGGTGGCAAACCTGTGCTCATGCCAAGGCCCACACCCACGCCATGTGAACGAAAGCCAGAGCCCACGCTAATTTGCACGTGGTTGGCCCAAGGACTGCGAACAGGTCGGCCCCAAGGGTCTGCAATGAACTCAGCGGTGCGCACGCCCACCCAAATGGTGTACTGGGCTTCGAGGTCGTTGCGTGTCCAACCCAGTGGCGCCAAGGCAGACTCCAGCTGAACTTCAGCCCAGCCCGCTTGCGGGTTGTTGACATCGGCTGGCAAGCGGTCCCAGCGGTAAAAGGCCTTGCTGGGTGCAGACCCTGTCCACTGCGGCGTGGACTGCACTTGGCTTTCAATGATGCGAACGTTGGTGCACGCAGTGAGAAGCAACATGCTGGCCGCAACGGCCAGCAAGAAGCTGCGCTTCATGCTTTGAGAAATGGCAGGCAGTTTCATGATCGCCTCCTTGAGAAAAGTGTGTCGGGCAAATTCACTCGGTTCAGAGTTGCACCACTTGCACACCTTGCAAGCTGGCCATCACATTGGGCGCTTCAAAGCTTTCTTCGTCAAATGCTTTGTCGCCATCGGGATCGGGCTTGCCAGTGATTTGCAGATTTTTAAAGTCGTGCAACTGGGCGTCCATCAAGTGGGAGGGCACCACGTTTTGCAATGCGGCAAACATGTTTTCAATGCGGCCTGGGTATTTTTTCTGCCAGTCGCGAATCATGTTGCCAATTTGTTTGCGCTGCAAGTTTTCTTGACTGCCGCAAAGCGTGCAAGGAATGATGGGGAACTGACGATGCTCGGCCCAGCGCGTCAGGTCGGCTTCGGCCACATGGGCCAGCGGGCGAATGACCATGAACTCACCGTTGTCGCTCAGCAATTTGGGCGGCATGCCTTTGAGCTTGCCACCAAAAAACATGTTGAGGAAAAAGGTTTGCAGCATGTCATCGCGGTGATGGCCCAAGGCCAACTTGTTGCACTTGAGCTGGCCCGCGACCTTGTACAAAATACCGCGGCGCAAACGGCTGCACAAACTGCACATGGTTTTGCCTTCGGGAATTTTGTCCTTCACGATGGAATAGGTGTCTTGCGTTTCAATGTGAAACGGGATGCCCAAATTGCCCAGGTAAGCGGGCAAAATTTCTGCAGGAAAGCCAGGCTGCTTTTGATCCAGGTTGACAGCGATCAGCTCGAAGTCAACAGGCGCACGCTGCTTCATCTTCATCAAGATGTCGAGCATGCCGTAGCTGTCTTTGCCGCCCGACATGCAGACCATGATGCGGTCGCCTTCTTCAATCATGTTGAACTCGCTGATGGCCTGACCCACCTGACGGCACAAGCGCTTTTCGAGCTTGTGCGTTTCGCGTTCAATCTTGATGGCCTTGGCTTTTTGCTCGGCTTGTTCGGCCAGCGCATCGGCATCGTCGGCCACGGCTTCTAGCCAGCTGTTTTGGGTGGGTGCATTCATGGGTTCACCATTGTCCTGTTTCCATGCGAATGGCAACTTCGCAATCTTCAAAAATTTCGAGTTTGGCAATCTTGACGCGCACGCCTTTAACGCCATGCAACTGCATGAGGCGGTGCGCAAGTTTGCCGATGAGGCTTTCGAGCAAGTTCACGTGCTCGGCTGTGCATTCATCGATGATGATTTTGCGCACCTTGCGGTAGTCCAGCACATTGCTGATGTCGTCGTCGCGCGGCAGCAAAGGTTGGGGGCCGAGGTTGAGTTCGGCGTCCACTTGAATGGGCTGGGGTGCTGTTTTCTCGTGCTCCAAGATACCCAAGTTGGCATCAAAGCGCAAGCCTGTGAGCGTGAGGGTTTGGTTGCCTGAGGTGGCTGTGGGGGTGGCCGTCATGGGGTGCTCACATCAAAGAAAAATCGCGCTCGAACTTCATCAAGTGCTGTCCGCCATCGACCAAAAAGGTGGTGCCTGTGATGGCGCGGTTTTGCATGGCAAACACCACGGTGCTCACCACATCCTGGGCGGAGGAAGAGCGGCCCAAGGGGCTGAGCTTGTGCAGTTGTTGAAACTTGTCATCGTCCAGCATGTGGCTGGTGAGCGTGAGGCCAGGGGCCACGCCCACCACGCGCACTTGCGGCGCCAAGGCTTGCGCCAACAAGGTATTGGCCGCTTCGAGCGCCGCCTTGGACAAGGTGTAACTTAAAAAGTCGGGGTTAGGGTTCCACAACTTTTGATCGAGCATGTTGATGACCACGGCCTCGGCAGCGGGTGCCTGACGTGCTTGGCAATGCTGATGCAAAGCCTGCGCCAACACAATGGCGGCGCCAGTGTTGGTGGCCCAATGTTGCGCCATGTTGGCATAACTGAAGCTGTGAATGTCATCGTGCTCGAACAAGGCGGCACTGTTGACCACACCGTGCACCTTACCCAGTTGGGCGGCCACTTGGGGCAACAGATTACGGGTGGCTGTTTCGTCAGCCAA
Organism: Comamonadaceae bacterium; assembly: GCA_947451995.1. Lineage (GTDB taxonomy): Bacteria > Pseudomonadota > Gammaproteobacteria > Burkholderiales > Burkholderiaceae_C > Limnohabitans_A. Next base: position 2,433 of record CANGCI010000129.1, read on the forward strand.
GTCGGCTTGAAAAATAAACCGGTGCGGGTCCAATGAAGCGGTGGCTGCGTTCAAGGCCAAACAATCTTTGGCCGTTTGCAAAGCTTCAGCTGCAGAGCTTTTGTAGTGCACGGCCACTTGCCACCCCGCTTGGGCCAGGCCCAAGGCAATTTCTCTGCCCAAGCGCTTGCCAGCGCCTGTGACCAGGGCTGTGCGCGGTGCCATGTGAGGCGCAGAAGAAAAAGAAGTCGACATTCGGGGACAATCGGGGGTGATGACAGAAGCTCATAGTTTAACGACCGCCATGCTGGCGCGGGTGCACAAGGCCATTTTGGCGGCCGACGGTTGGTTGCCGTTTGATCAGTTCATGGCCTTGGCCCTGTACGAGCCCGGTTTGGGCTATTACGCCAACCAGCAGCCCAAGTTTGGCCGCATGCCCCAGTCGGGCAGTGATTTTGTCACGGCCCCCGAGTTGTCGCCCTTGTTTGGCGCCACCTTGGCCCAACAGGTGGCCGAAGCTTTGAGCGCCACAGGCACCGACGAGGTGTGGGAGTTTGGCGCGGGCAGCGGCGCATTGGCGTACCAGTTGCTGAGCGAACTGCAGCGTTTGGGCTGCAAGCTCCAACGCTACAACATCATGGACTTGTCGAGCACCTTGAAGGCCAGGCAGCAGGCCAAATTGGCCGAATTTGGCAGTCAGGTGCAGTGGCTCAGCCAATGGCCAGAAGCGATGCAAGGCGTGGTGGTGGGCAATGAAGTGCTCGATGCCATGCCGGTCAAATTGCTGAACAGAATCCAAGGCGTTTGGCACGAGCGCGGTGTTGTGGTGGCCCATGAAACCCCCGATGGCTTGGCTTGGGAAGAACGGCCGACGGCATTGCGCCCCCCCTTGGAGCCTGTGGGTGAGCACGATTACCTGACCGAAATTCAAGCGCAAGGCGAAGCCTTTGTGGCCAGCTTGGCAGAGCGCCTGTTGGCCAGTGAGAAGGGCGGTGCGGCTTTCTTTCTGGATTACGGCTTTCCAGAGTCGGAGTTTTTTCACCCCGAGCGCCACATGGGCACGGTGATGTGCCACCAAGCCCACAAGGCTGATGCCAATCCTTTGGCGGCGGTGGGTTTGAAGGACATCACGGCCCACGTGAACTTCACGGGCATTGCATTGGCCGGACAAGATGCGGGTTTGAATGTGCTGGGCTACACCAGCCAAGCCAGGTTTTTGCTGAATTTAGGTTTGGCTGAACGCATGGCCGCTTCTGCTTTGGTTGAACGGGCTCAGGCCATGAAGCTGATCAGTGAGCATGAAATGGGCGAGCTGTTCAAGGTGGTGGGCTTTGCCACACACGACCATTGGCAGGCCCAAGGTTTTGCAGCGGGCGACCGCAGCCATCGGCTTTAAGCCCAGCCCCTATGCTGCGCTGGCTCATCGTGACATTTCTGGCCCTGGTGCTGATCAGCTGGGTCAGGCCGTGGATGGAAAAAATGGGGCTGGGCAAATTACCCGGTGACTTTCATTTCAAATTGTTTGGCCGCGAGTGGTTCATTCCTTTGGCCAGCACCCTGCTGTTTAGCTTCGTGATCAGCCTGATTGCAAAGTTTCTATAAATAAGCAGACAAGTTTTAAAACATTTGTGTTACAGTTCGAGTTCGTTGAAGGTCTTTGACATCGAAACAAAGACCCTCACGACAAGCGCGGTCCCTGCAAATTGCTTCATTTCTCGTATGAAGACCCATGCAGAAGAGCGGCGCACCCCCAAGTACGGGTGGGTTTGATTTCACGCTTCCCCCTTTTTTATGTGCCCCCAACGGGCATTCACCAGGCCAACACGACCTCCCTTCGCCCCTAAGACGGCATTGAACGGGTCATTTGGAGGCATTTGCAAGGCGTTTCAGCCCTCTGTAGGCGTCCAATGTGTTGCTCTGTACACACCAAATTTTTAGCTTTTAGATGATTCATACGATTACTTTTGAAAATAACCCTCTCACCGTGGGAAAATACCGCATCGCCGCTTGTCCGCGCGCCTTGCCTTGTGGTCGCTTTGCGGCCCAAGTGTCAGTGGCCAGTGGACGTGGCAGTGCCAGTACCGATCGGGTGATGTGTTTTACCAATGACTTCGCCACCCGCGATGCTGCGGCCAACTTTGCGTTGGCACAAGGTTTGGATTGGGTGCGTGCAACCACGCAAGCCCACTGAACCCCCCAGAGAACCTGAAAGGAAAAAATGGCGAAAGAAGACTTGATCGAACAGATGGGCGTTGTGAACGAGGTTTTACCTGACACACGTTTTCGTGTGACCTTGGACAACGGTCACCAGTTGATCGCTTACTCAGCAGGCAAGATGCGCAAGAACCACATTCGCATTTTGGCGGGCGACCGCGTCACGCTGGAGTTGTCCCCCTACGACCTCACCAAAGGCCGTATCAGTTTCCGTCATTTGGCAGGCCGTCCACCGGCAGCGCCACGCACGCCTCGCACACCCTCACGTTGACTTCTTGGAAAGCGCTGCGCGCGCTTTCCTGCTCACATCGAGTTGCTAAGTTGCGCCAATCAACGATTGGCGGCCACATTCAATTTCACCTGCATTTGAAGTGCATCGAACAATGCAAAGCGCTTTCGGTATTGAGAGCGTTTGTGCGAAGGCACCTCCGTCAAGTCAAGATGGCGCTGCGTCATGTTGGGCAGGCTAAAGTTACCCGATTGCGTGGGCAATGCACCGTGCTCCAACCACATGGCATCGTAATTTGATGTGATTTTTCGGCGTCGTACTGGGTTCAACGAAACCCGGTTCTGATTGCCAATCAAAACGATTTCTTGGCACTGAGTCGCTTCTCCAAAGGCCTGTACTGCCTGGAGCAAAACAGTTTGAGGTCTTGCGCCAAAACAAACCTTGGTGGCATTTTTAATGACTTCACGCGCGTGTGCGTCAGCCGAACCTTGCACCTTTGCAATCTTCAATGCCACGCCAGTGGATGTAGACATCAAGCTGCAGGTCATTGAAAAAATAGTGTTTTCTTGCCATTTCAATTGAAATTCAATTTCTCCCTCGCGATGACCGTGTCGAATTGCGCCAAGGACTACTTTCAGAGGTTGATGAACCTCGTCTTGCAAATCTGCCAGCACCAACTCTTGCGTTAGCGCATGACTGATGAGTTTGGACAAATGCAATTGGTCCATCAATTCGTAGTGCGCAATCAAATGGTCGACACGCGCCTGGCAATTGAATTTTTTGGAGACGTAGGGTCTGTAAATTTTGGTGAGCAGTTTAGGAAAGTGCCGCACCTGACTGAGCAATTGAGGATGCGCATGAACATAGCGCAGCCATCGATTGGTTTGTTCAGGAAAAAACAATTTGCCAATTTTCAATTTCAATCGCTCACGGCGTGGTTCTACACGCGAAAGAATCTCCTCGAAAAAGGCAGTGGCAGAGAGATTGAATGGAGGCTGCATCAGCAGAGTGGGGTCAGGAATTGCTTGTTGGGTCTTGAGTGTCTAAGCATTCACCTGTCTAAGACCTGACCAACAAGCGTCATTCCCACGCTCGCTTGTACTTGTGTTCTTTCACGCGGCTAAAGCGTGCTTGAAATGGCTTCTACTCTGGCTTGATGTATTTTTTCGCCAACTGCAGGGCCCGTGAGGCCCTGTTTTTGCGCCTCGGCCGCTATGTCCGCGGTGGTCACAGACAACGCAGCCTCTAGCGCTTTGAGCAATCGCGCTTTGGGCGCATAGACTGAATCTTTAAAACCAAGTCGACCCCTTGCATCACATTCGCAGGCCAACAAGATCTCGGGCCAGCGATCGGGCTTTCGAATGGCGTCGCAGCGTTCAAGCAAGCGCATCAATGCAGCAGCATTCAAGTCGTGACTGCGGTGAATGTTGCCGTGTTCACGGGCCACCACATCGGCCAACTCTTTGCACTCCACAGGGACACGCAGGCGCTCGCAAACTTGCTTCAGCAACTTGGCGCTGCGCTGTTCGTGGGCAATGTGCCTGGGCCACTCGCTTTGCGGCGTGGTGCCTTTGCCCAAATCGTGCATGAGGCAGGCCACGCGCACAGGCAGCGACGCATTCAACTGGGCACTCATGTCGAGCGCCATCATGAGGTGCACACCTGTGTCGATTTCAGGATGATGCTCAGCGCGCTGCGGCACGCCCCACAAAGCATTCACTTCAGGCAACAAAACTTGCAGCGCACCACAGGCTTTCAGCACGTCAAACATGCGAGAGGGCTTGTGCGTCATCAGTCCTTTCGCCAATTCTTGCCACACCCGCTCGGGTACGAGGTGTTCTGCTTCCCCCGCCTGCACCATGTCTTTCATAAGTTGCAGGGTTTCAGGGGCAATTTTGAATTCTGGAAAGCGCGCAGCAAAGCGAGCCAGTCGCAGGATGCGCACAGGATCTTCGCGGAAGGCGGTGGTGACGTGTCGGAGGGTTTTGTTTTTCAGATCTTGCCAACCGTGATACGGGTCAATGCCGTGTGCTGAGAAGACGTCTTCCAATGTTTGCGTTGAGTTGGACGTCGATGCTGGATCCAGCAAG
>CANGCI010000130.1 GCA_947451995.1 Comamonadaceae bacterium
ACTTGCCCATGACACCGCAAGCCATTTGGACCGCGCTGAATGTTGCGCGATCTTCACAAGCTTAAAAGGACAGTTGATTGAAATGACACATCAAAGTCAAACACAATTTGTTTCAGGACCTGCAGGAAAAATTGCAGTTCACACGCAAGGTCCTGAAACAGGTCCAGCGGTCATCCTGACACATTCCATCCTGTCGTCCAGCATGATGTGGCTTGAGCAAGCCTATTTGCTCTCGTCAACGGGCTGGCGAGTCATCGCCATCGACACACGAGGCCATGGCCAATCCGAATGCCAGTCAGTGATGTGCACCATGGATGACTTGGTGGCCGATACGCTGGCCGTGATGGATGCGATGAATATTTCCAAGGCCCACTACATGGGCTTGTCGCTGGGCGGCATGAGCGGTGTGGGTCTGGGCATTCAACATGCCGATCGCTTGCTGAGCATGGTGCTCTGTGATTGCAGAGCCGACATGCCCTCCCCGATGGGCGATGTTTGGAATGATCGAATCACGAGCGCCATCACAGAAGGTTGCCAGTCATTGGCCGTCGCCACCACAGAACGATGGTTTGGTGTGCCCTTCCTTGAAGCCAATGAAGTGGTTGGAAAAGCCTTCCGTCAAACCATTGCAAGTACCACAGCCTCAGGCTTTGTCAGCTGCGCCCGTGCCATTCAAGGTCTCGACTATTTAGATCAAGTGTCACACATCAAGGTGCCCACCACCTTGATCGTGGGCGCCAAGGACGGTCCTTTGCCACAGGCCATGCAAGACATGCAACAGCGAATTGCGGGTGCCAAGCTCGAAGTCATACCGGATGCAGGCCATCTCCCCAACATCGACCAGTCCGTTTTATTCAACGCCGCAATGATGCGTCACTTTTTTCAAAACCCAGCATGGAGTCAAGCATGAGCGATCAAATCCAAATTCAACAAGATGGCCGCATTTTGCGCATCACTTTTAACCGCCCAGAAGGCAACGGTGTGTCCGACAGCATGGCAGCCGCCTTGTCGGATGCCGTCATGAAGGCGCATGAAACATCTGATTGCGTGGTCCTTCGCAGCGTAGGTCCTGACTTTTGTACTGGACGAGTTCGTGATGCAGACTTCCCACCTTCACCCGAAGCCTACTCACGTCGCCCCGAATACGATTCGATTTTCAACAGCTACAAAGCATTGCGCAGCTGTTTGGTGCCAGTGATTGGCGTCATTGAAGGCAAGTGCATGGGCTTTGGAACCGCCATTGCAGCATTGTGTGATGTTTCATTTGCCAGCGACAAGGCCACCTTCAACATCCCCGAAATTGCACACAACGTGATGCCCACCATGGTGATGTCCGCCATCTACGACCGCATGAATCGCAACGCCATTTTGTACATGGCCTATTCCGCTGACTTCATCAGCGCGGCGCAAGCTCAGTCCTACGGCATCATCAGCAATGTGGTGCCCGAAGCGCAATTGGATGCGGAATTGAATCGATTCTGCGACTTGTTGCTCAGCCGTCCTCGCCCCGCCATTTTGGGCTTGAAAGAGTATTTGCGTGTGGCACCCCGCATGGACGAACAAGGTGCCATTGACTATGCGCGCAGCTTGCACTCCATGGTCAACACTTCCGCGGCCATGAAGAAAAAAGCCCACTGATTTTTTGACACAGAAAGCACGCCATGGAAATACTGGGCCAACAACTGATTGCAGCGCCACGCCAAAGGGTGTGGGATGCATTGAACGATCCCGTCATTTTGAAGGCCAGCTTGCCGGGCTGTGAGTCGGTCGAACGCGTCACACCAGACGAGTTTCGTGTGGTCATCAAAACGGCCATTGGCCCATTGAAGGCGCGCTTTCAAGGTTCTTTGAAAATAGCCGAAGCCTTGCCGCCAGAATCTTGTGTCATGCAATTTGAAGGCCAAGGTGGTGCAGTTGGATTTGGCAAAGGCACCTCTACCGTCACGCTCAAGGAAGTCCCTGAAGGGACTGAATTGTCGTATGAAGCCAAAGCACAAATTGGCGGTAAGTTGGCACAAGTGGGCTCACGCCTGATTGACAGTGTTGCCAAAAAAATGGCCGATGACTTTTTCAAGGCATTTCAAAATGAGTTGTCACCCCAGGACAACAAGGCCTCTGCAACTGAAGCACCTGCAAATGCTTCAGCAGCGCCAACAGCTGCCAATGCTTCGAAACAGCCTGTCACCACGACCTCCCTCCCACAAGGGGCGTCTTCAGAAAACCCAAAGGTACCGGCTTGGTGGCTTTTTCCTGCCGCCTTGTTTGGCGCCGCGCTCATGCTGGCCGGCTCTCGCTGGATGCATTGACTTGTTTCACTGATCGTTTGAAGGAGTTACACCATGCAACAGTATTTCAACGAGCATCTCACCTTGAAGCATCGCAATGCCAAGTCATGGCAAAGCGGCAGCCTTTTTCTCAAGGCCCTTGCATTGTCGGCATTCGCTGCCGCGTCTTTCTCGGCCATGTCCCAATCGGCCAGTCCACAAGCAAGTGGTGTCACTGCAAACATCTTGATGCAATACGACAAACCCGATCGTGCAGAAAAGATTTTGGATGCCGCCAACAAAGAAGGTACCCTGACGCTTTACACGGCATTCAGACCTCAAGATTTGCCTTTGATCTTAGGACCCTTCGAGGCCAAATATGGCATCAAAGTGAAAGCTTGGCGCTCTGGCAGTAACAATGTGACGCAGCGCGTGGTCAGAGAAGCCGCAGGTAAAAAACCCGAGGTCGATGTGATCATGATGCCCGCCAGTGAGATGGAGGCCGTCTATCGCGAGAAATTGCTGCAGCCCGTGACATCACCACTGGTCAAGGACCTGATCCCCAGTGCAACCGTTCCGCACAAACAGTGGTCGACCGTCTTCATGAACGTCACCGTTCACTCTTACAACACCCAGTTGATCAAAAAAGAAGATTTACCAAAGACCTACAACGAGTTGTTGGATCCCAAATGGAAAGGCAAGTTGGGGGTGGAGTCCAAAGCCGAAGAGTGGTTCAGCAAAGTGGTCACCGTGATGGGTGAAGAAAAAGGCACCAAATTTTTTCGTGAATTGGTCACCAAAAACGGCATGTCAGCACGTTTAGGTGCGTCGCTGCTGCACAACCTGGTCATTGCGGGCGAAGTGCCATTGGCCTTAACGGTTTACATCGACTTACCTGAAAAAGACAAGCGCGCTGGCAAACCTGTCGATTGGTTTGCGTTGGACCCTGTCGTGGCGCAAGGCTTCAACATGGCCATTGCCCAAAAAGCCCAGCATCCTGCTGCTGCGCTTCTTTTTTATGACTACATGCTGTCGCCAGACACGCAAAAATTATTGGCCTCGCTGCATTACTACCCTGCCAGCACCAAAGTTGCCAACCCTTATGCCAACATGAAAATTGAAGTGATTGACCCCGTGGTCACCATGGACACCTTTGCCAAGTGGACCAAGTCCTTTGATGAAATCGTGATTAAAAATTCCAGTTCCAAGTAACACGCCCATTGACCTATGAAAAAAAGTACCCAACCTGCGTCTCAAACAGCCAAAGCGACAAAGACGTCAAGCACGAAAACACCACAACGTGGCTACCGTGATTTGCACGAGCATTTGGCAGATCTCGACAAACAGGGTTTGTTGGTCACCATCGATCGCCCGATCAACAAAGACACCGAATTGCACCCCTTGGTCCGCTGGCAGTTTCGCGGTGGCATTGCCGAACCCGATCGCAAAGCTTTCTTGTTCACCAACGTGGTCAACGGCAAAGGCAAGAAATACGACATTCCAGTGGTGGTGGGCGCCTTGGCCGCCACTCGCAAGATTTACAGCGTGGGCATGGGCTGCAAAATTGAAGACATTGGCAAAACTTGGAGTCATGCCATTGCCAACCCCATCAAACCCAATGTATTGAAAGATGCGCCTTGCCAAGAAATTGTGGTTCAGGGCAAAGAGCTTTTAAAGCCAGGCAAAGGCGTCGACAGTTTGCCCATCCCCATTTCCACACCAGGTTGGGACAATGCGCCCTACACCACTCTGTCGCAGTACATCTCCAAAGATCCCGAAACAGGCATCCAGAACATGGGCATCTACCGGGGTCAAGTGAAGTCGCCTACGCGCTTGGGCATGAACCCCTCGTTGGAAAATCAACCTGGCATTTACACCCATTGGGAAAAAGCCAAAGCCAAAGGTCAGAAATTACCAGCGGCCATCATTTTGGGATGCCCGCCCTGCGTGGCCTTCACTTCTGCGCAAAAACTGTCTGAAGACACAGACGAGTTGCATGTTGCTGGCGGTTTGGCTGGCGCGCCCATCAATGTTGTCAAATGCAAAACCGTTGACTTGTTGGTCCCGGCAGAAGCAGAAATTGTGATTGAAGGCTACATCAACACAGAGTGGCTAGAACCCGAGGCGCCCTTTGGTGAGTCACATGGCCACGTGAACTTGCAAGAGTTCAACGCCTACATGGAAGTCACGGCCATCACACGCCGCAAAAACGCCATTTTGACGTCCATCATTTCGCAAGTGACACCTTCCGAATCAAGCTTGATCAAGCGCGTGGCCCTCGAGCCTGTTTTCCTCAATCACTTGAGCAAAGCAATGGGCATCAAAGGCGTCAAAAAAGTGGTCATGCATGAGCCACTGACCAATTTGCGCAAAGTGATCTCCATTGTGGTCGACCGAAAAATGCCTCAAACAGAAGTATGGCGGGCCCTGTATGGCGCGGCATCCTTGCTGCGCTCTGGCGGCAAAATGGTCATCGCCGTCAACGAGGACATCGATCCAGACAATGCCGATGCACTATTGTGGGCCATGAGCTACCGCGCCAACTTTGCCCTCGACTTGCAGGTGCTGCAAAACCGAGATCCAGGTCACGGACCTCGCAGTCCGCGCAATGGCGGCATGGACTCTTCTTTGTTGATTGATGCCACACTCAAAGATGACTTCCCACCCATTGCGTTGCCCAAGAAAGAATTCATGGAGAACGCCAAAGCCATTTGGGAAGAGTTGGGCTTGCCCAAATTAAAACCCGAATCTCCTTGGTTTGGCTATTCTTTGGGTGACTGGAGCGAACGCAATGAGCAAATGGCGCAGCGCGCAGTCAAAGGCGACTACTTCATCACAGGTGAAGAGATTGCAAAAATGCGCCGTAAAGATGTGGCCATGAACACTGAAATCAAGCACGTCATGGCCAATGAAGGTCGCCAAGCGTTGCCCGAGAAATCAAAGGCAAAGGTTCAGGCCAAAGCTAAAACGCCAACTAAAACACCAACGAAGGCCTCAACTAAGGCATCAACTAAGGCGCCATCTAAATCTCCAGCCAAAACCAGCGCAAAATCAGTGGCAAAAAAGAAAATAACGAAAAAATAACAGGCAGAGGTGAGACATGGAAAGCGCGAAGCAAAACAAGCTATTGACCGAGGTGGGCAAAGGCACGCCCATGGGCAATTTGATGCGCCGATACTGGCAACCCATTGGCGCATTGGTTGATCTTGACAACAAGTGGACCCGACGAATCAGGCTGCTGGGCGAAGATTTGGTCTTGTTCAAAGACCGGCAGGGTCGCTTGGGCTTGATTGCCGAGCAATGCCCGCACCGACGCGCCTCATTTGCCCACGGCATTCCCACCCAAGATGGCATTCGATGCCCCTACCATGGTTGGGAGTACAACGCGCAAGGCAAATGCATCAACCAGCCTAACGAGCAAGACAAATGCGCATTCAGAGACAAAGTCAGCACCGACGCTTACCCCGTTGAAGAAATGGGCGGCGTGCTTTGGGCCTACATGGGTCCCCAGCCTCAACCCTTGCTACCGCGCTGGGATGGCTTTGTGGCAGAAGGCACGATTCGCATCATGGGTCGCACCATCTTGCCGATCAATTGGTTGCAAATCATGGAGAACTCGCTGGATCCCGTTCACACCGAGTGGTTGCATGGTCATCACTACGAATTCTTGAAAGAGCAAGAAGGCGTGAAAGTGGCCATCAGCGCACGCCACCTCAAAATCGACTTCAAAGAATTTGAATACGGCATGACCAAGCACCGCTTGTTAGAAGGTCATTCTGAAGACGGTGACGACTGGAAAGTAGGCCATCCCATTGTGTTCCCCAACATGCTGGCCGTTGGCAATGGCGATGAAAAATCGCGCTATTACTCCTTCCAAATGCGCGTCCCAGTGGATGACACCCACACTATGCACCTTTGGTTCAATGCGTATGTGCCACCGAAAGGTGTGGAGGTGCCAAAGCACCTTTTGGAAAAAGTACACACCTATGAAGTTCCCTTCATGGATGCACAAGGTGAGTACATCGTTGACAACGTAGACGGTCAAGACATGATGGCTTGGATTAGCCAAGGGCCCATCGCCGATCGCACGCTAGAAAACCTGGGCGCTACTGACAAAGGCGTTGTGATGTACCGTCGCATGCTCAAACGTGAAATGGAGAAAGTGCAAGCCGGCATCGACCCCATGGGCTTGGTTCGTGACAGCAGTCGCAATCAATGCATTAATTTGCCGAATGAAAAGAAAAAGCACCACAACAGTGACGGCTTTACCAGCTTCATGATGCGCACACATGCCAAATACGCACCCATTGCCAACGACCTGTCTCAACTGTTCGAACCCCACCTTCACAACGCGACAACACCATGAACTTGAACGAACTCAAACAGCGCCTGATTGACGCTGGTCACATTTTGGAAAATGCAGGTCAAGGCGATCTGACACGCGGCCATGTTTCCATTCGGTCACCCGAAGACCCCTCCCTCTTCATCATGAAGCCTCACAGTTATGGTTTCGATGAAATCACACTGGAGAACATCGTGGTGTGCAACATGGATGGCGTGAAAATTGATGGTGGCGGTAGAAGACACAGCGAAGTGTTCATCCATTCGGAAATTTACAAAGCGCG
>CANGCI010000131.1 GCA_947451995.1 Comamonadaceae bacterium
AGAAAAGCCCGCATCCTCTCAGAAAAGTCTGAACGACTGGCTGGCGATGGCAGCTCCATTCCGCCATTGGTCGACATCTTGTTGGCCAAGATCGACATGATCAGTGGGCGCATGTTCCCACTCGAAGCCACTTTGAATTACGAACCCTCTGTGATGGAAAGCTTCTTGGTACGCGCCAAACAAAAAGGTGTCACACCTTTGGAAGTGATCTACGATCATTTGAGTGCAGGCGATGGCAACGCTTTGATTTACTTCCCCATCTTCAATTACAACGAAGGCAACCTTGACACCGTGCGCAAGATGCTGGGTCATCACCGCGCATTGAGCGGCCTCAGTGATGCAGGTGCGCATGTAGGTACTGTGTGCGATGCAAGCTTCACCACGTTCATGCTAACGCATTGGGTTCAAGGACGAGGCAAGGACACTTTGCCCCTCGAGTCCGTGATTGAAATGCTGACCCGTCGAAATGCCAACTACTTAGGCCTCAAAGACCGCGGTGTTTTGGCGGTGGGCATGCGCGCAGACATCAATGCCATTGACCCGCAAAAATTGAGTGTGGGTTTGCCTCAATTGGTTCACGACTTGCCTGCAGGTGGCAAACGCTTTTTGCAAAGAGCGCAAGGCTATGTGGCCACGTGGGTGGCGGGTGAGCAAGTTCAGCGCCATGGCGAAATCACTGCTGCGCGACCTGGGCACTTGGTGCGCATGTCATGAATGCTGGGTGCATGAGCACTTAATCTTTTCGCCAAGCGGGCAGCACCCAGTTGTTCCAAATGGCCAACATGCGAAACACAATGGTGATCACGGCACAAACCGTCATGCAAAACCAAGGCTCCGCCTCTACCGCAGCCAACACAATGTAAATGACACCACCGGCTACCGAGCACAAAGCGTAAGGCCGGTGGTCTTTGAAAGACACCGGAATCTCATTGCAGACAATGTCGCGCAACACGCCCCCAAAAATGCCTGTGATGGTGCCCATCAGAACAGCCACAGTAGGCGACATTCCCAGCACTAAGGACTGAGCCACACCTGATGCTGTAAACAGCCCCAATCCCAGCGTGTCCGGCCACTGAATGGTCTTCTCGGTCAGCTCAAAGTGCCTTTGGCGCATGAAAGTGATGGACAAAATGCACAGTGCCAGAACGGCCCACATCACAACTTCGTTTTCCACCCAGAAGAACGGGCGTTGATCAAGCAAAATATCACGCAGAGTGCCGCCACCAAAGGCCGCCAAAAACCCTACAACACAGACACCCACCACATCCATGCGTTTGCGCGCTGCCTCCATAATCCCTGACAATGCAAAGGCCAAGGTGGCCAGCAATTCAATGCTGGGCAACAAGGTGGAGCCCCATGTTTCAAAACTGTTCATGAGCGATACTTTAATCCAATAGACGCATTCCAGAACAGCCAATCAATCCAAAGACCCAAGCTTATGATTCGCCCTCACCTCCGACTGGCCGCCGTTGAAACGCCCATCATCCCCACCATTGCGGCCTTGGTCAGGAACAACCCTGGCACCATTTCGCTTGGACAAGGCGTGGTCAATTATGGTCCGCCCGCCGAAGCCATTGCCGCGCTACCCAGCATGATGGGTGACGGCAGCCTGCACAAATACTTAGGTGTCAGTGGCCACCCCGGTTTGGTCGAAGCCATCCAAGCCAAGTTGGCACAAGAAAACCAAGTCCAATTAGGCACAGATGCCATGCTGATGGTCACAGCGGGCAGCAACATGGCCTTCTTGAATTCAGTCTTGGCTGTAGCCGATCCCGGTGATGAATTCATCTTGCCGATGCCGTTTTATTTCAACCAAGAAATGGCCATCCGCATGTGCGGTTGTGTGCCTGTTCCCGTTCCGGCCAACGACGACTGGAGCCTCAACGTTGAAGCCATGGCTGCCGCCATCACACCCCGCACACGTGCCATCGTGACCGTGTCACCCAACAACCCGACAGGCGCCGTTTATTCAGAAGCTTCATTGCGTGCCATCAACGCGTTGTGCGCTCAACACGGTCTCTATCACTTCAGTGATGAGGCTTATGAATACTTTACCTATGAAGGCGTGAAGCACTTCTCGCCTGCCAGCATTCCAGGTGCCATGAAGCACACCTTGTCTTTTTACTCCATGTCGAAGAACTACGGCATGGCCAGCTGGCGTGTGGGCTACGTGGTGTTTCCATCAGACCTGTTTGATGCCATGAACAAGGTGCAGGACACCAACCTCATTTGTGCGCCGATGCCCTCTCAGCTCTTGGCATTGCAAGCATTGCAACAAGGCAAGCCTTGGGTTGAACCTAAAGTTGAGGCTCTAAGCCAAGTGCGCCAAACTGTTTACAAGACGCTCGAAGGTTTAGGTGACTTGGTGCAATTTCCCAAAACGCAAGGCGCGTTTTATGTGTTGATGAAATTGCCCGGTTTAGCGCAAGGCACTGAACCCATTGCGTTCAACCGCGCCATGACAGAGAAGTTCAAAGTGGCGTCCATTCCGGGTTTTGCGTTTGGTCTCACGCAAGTGCATGAAGCCAACTACCAGCGATTGTCATACGGCGCTTTAGACGCAGCCAGTGTGGCGGAAGGTGTGCAGCGTTACGTGGCTGCTGTGCAGGATTGGTATGGCAATCGCAGATAGTCTCATGAAATTGAAATAGCTTTGAAGTCATGAAGACATGAGTTCTCAACAGCAGCACTTATGATTGCGCCATGACCGATTACACCATCTCTGCCGTTGATGAAGCCATGGCGCTGTTGCTCATTGTTGCGCAAAGGCCTGGATTGGGTGTGACAGAGTTGGCCAAGTTGTCTGGCAACACCAAAGCGCGCGCCTTCCGTATTTTGTTCACTCTGGAACAGCGCAACTTTGTGATTCGAAAAAATCCAGGGCCTTGTTATTTTCTGGATATTCAATCGCTTTACATCGGCGTGGCGGCTCAAGAACAAATTGCGTTGGTACGCATTGCACGCCAATACCTGCTGGCTTTAGGTCGTGAATGCAATGAAAATGTTCAACTGCGCGTCAGAGATGGCTTGGAATGTGTGTGCATCGACCACTGGCAAAGTACCCGCACCACCAAAACACAAAGTGGTGCTGGCAGCCGGCGCAAGCTCCATGCCGGCGCTTCCTGCAAACTGCTGCTGGCGTATGCGCCACCCGAAGTGAAGCATGCCTTGCTCAATTCCGAATTGCCGCGTTACAGCAAGAACACCATCACGCAACGAAGCAAAATGACTCAGGAACTGAGCAAGATCCTCAGCGAAGGGCATGCCGTTTCCGACGGTGAAATCACGCCCGATGTTCTGGCCGTCGCCGTACCCATTGTCGATGCGCAAAATGAAGTCGTTGCTGCACTCAGCTTGGCAGGACCCAAACTTCGATTTGACGAACAGCATGCGCACTACCTACAGCGCCTTCAGCACTTTGCTGCTTTGATCTCAAACGCACTCAAGACCAGCATCTAATCGGTCCATCCAGCTTCTTCAATTTCAGTATGAGCGCATTCGCTCTGCATCAGCTTGCTCATTTGAGTTGTGCTAAAAATCTCAATCTCAAAAATGTTTCAACTGTTGAAACAAATCATAAAAACAACATTCGATTTGAATCTAAGATTTTTATGAGGTAAATTCCAAATAACCCAATGAGAAGTAGTCACGATCATTGTTTTATTAGACGAAACAACACAAGGAACTCACATGCCATCACAGCATCCTCGCGCATTCAAATCCGCCATCTGCGCGGCCATTGCGTTCATGACATTCACTGGCTCGGCCATGGCCGACGAAGATGACGCACCACCGCCCAGTAATGCGCTTCAGATTTATGGTCGCATTGACGTCAGCCTTGACAAGACTCAAGCCCAGGTCAATTCGACTGCCAGTTACGGCAAACCCGGCGCAAGCGTGCAAAAATTGACCGACAACACTTCCCGCTTGGGCTTTCGCGGTACGGAGTCCTTAGGAGAAGGCAACGCCGCCATTTATGGTTTGGAATTTGGCATCAATGCCGACGATGGCTCCCTTGTCACCCCCAACTTTCGATATGCATATGTTGGCTTGCAAGGCAAATGGGGCACTTTCAACATGGGTCGCACCGATTCCAGTGCACCCACTGGCTCACCCCTGTATTCCCAATTGGCACAAAACCTGCGGTGGATCATTCATGACGCAGGATCTACGGCCATTGGCACACGCATCTTGAACGGCAATAACCGCGTGTCCAACGCCTTTACTTACAAGTCACCGAATGTGGGGCCCTTTAACTTTGCTGGTCGCCTGAACTTTGCTGGCCCTGACGCCCCTTCAACGACCAATGCCAATTTAAAAGGCGAAGCTGACATCAAGCAATACCAGCTTGCAGCCAACTATGCCGATGGCAAACTGAGTGGTGGCGTTGGCTATGGTTGGGATGAGAAAACAGGCGGCTTGCAAGTCAACGACTACAAGAGCAAAGTTCAAGCCGTTGTGTCTTACAACTTGGGCTTTGTGCGACCCTACTTTGCCATGGGCAACGAAAAATACAATGCCACCGCCACCACCCGTGACACGGTGGAATTCAAGATTCTGGGCGCTACGGCATCAGTTGGCACGCAAGGCCGCGTGACGTTCAACGTCATGGACCGTTCCATTCAAACAGACAAGAACGGCACCCTGAAAAAGGCTCAAGGTGAGTACAGTTATTTCTTAAGCAAGCGCAGCACCTTGTATGTGTTCAAAGACAGAGATGTCAGCAACACCAACAAAGCCAACAGCACAGCCAACAGCTATGGCTTTGGTGTCATGCATCAGTTCTGATTTGTCATTTGCTACCCCATGCTGACCAAAGTTCATCCATCACCGCCCAACTTCTATGTGCTCGCACCTGATGCAGGCACTGCCAAGTTGCCCGTGGTGGTTGACTCGCCACACAGCTGGGGAGCATGGCCTGATGATGTTCAGACCATTGCCAGCGCAGAGGATTTGGCCACCAGCTGGGATGCATTTGTCGATGAACTGTGGCTCGCCGCTGTTCAATTCAAAGCACCTTTGCTGGCGGCCAAGTTTCACCGCGCCTATCTCGATGCCAATCGAGCGCGTGACGACATAGACCCTTCTCTCTTAGCAGAGGCTTGGCCAGAACCCCTTCGGCCAACCGACAAAACTCAAAAAGGCTTTGGCCTCATTCGCAAACTGATACTGCCGGGCAAACCCATCTACGCCGCCCCCCTTTGCATCAGTGAGGTTCGTCATCGCATCGAGACATGCTACGACCCTTACCACCAAAAACTGTCGCAACTTCTGAACGATACGCACCAACAATTTGGTCAATGCTTGCACCTCAATTGTCACTCGATGAAGTCCACAGGCAATGCCATGAACGACGACAACGGCAAGCCAAGACCAGACATCGTCATCAGTGATCACGATGGGTTAACGTCCTCTGAAGAAATCACGCAACAAGCCGCTCAAATTTTCAGATCACTGGGCTACCAAGTGGGCATCAACAATCCCTACAAAGGTGCCGAGCTGATTCGCAAATATGCCAATCCAGAAAACGGACGCTACAGCTTGCAAATTGAACTCAATCGCGCTTTGTACATGCACGAAGATCGCTTTTTAAAAAATGAGTCCTTCAGCAAAGTTGCACAAGATCTCCAAAGCTTTACCGAACAGATGAGCCTTCATCTACTTCGGGCTTAACGCTGCAATTTATTCGAATGCCATGAAACTATTTAAATCTTTGCTAGCCATTGCTGGCTTGACATTCTTTGCACTAGCCAACGCAGGCTATCCCGAAAAAACAGTCAAGATCATCATTCCATTTCCAGCAGGCGCCGCAGCTGACAACGCCATGCGCGTGGTGGGCAAAAAACTCTCTGAGATCTGGGGCCAACCTGTTGTGATTGAAAACAAACCAGGTGTTCCAGGCTTGCAAGCAGGTGCCTTCGCACAACCCGACGGCTATACATTGGTCATGGGTGCGGGCTCCAACTTTGTCACAGGTCCTTTGATCAACAGCAAACTGCCCTACTCTGCGTCCAAGGATTTCTCGCCTGTGGGTCGAGTGCTGATCAATGTGCCAATCTTGACAGTACACCCCTCCCTTCAAGTCAAAACCGTCAAAGACCTGATCGCCTATGCCAAGAAACAACCAGGCACATTGAATTACAGCTCGAGC
Organism: Comamonadaceae bacterium; assembly: GCA_947451995.1. Taxonomy (GTDB): domain Bacteria; phylum Pseudomonadota; class Gammaproteobacteria; order Burkholderiales; family Burkholderiaceae_C; genus Limnohabitans_A. The sequence continues at coordinate 6,152 of CANGCI010000131.1, forward strand.
GGCATTGGCAGCCCCAATCACTTGGCCATGGAAATGTTCCAAGGCATGTCCGACACCAAGTTGGTTCACATTCCCTACAAGGGCGCTTCACCTTCTGTGAATGAAATGTTGGCAGGTCATGTGGAAGTCGGTATCAACGCAGTGCCCAGCGTCATTCAACACATCAAAACAGGGAAGCTGATTCCTTTGGCGGTGGCCAGCGCCAAACGCGACCGCAACTTGCCAGATGTACCCACTATTTCAGAAGCAGGTTTGACTGGTTTTGAATATGAAATTTGGTACGCCCTATTTTTCCAATCCAAAGTACCTGCCGAAATTACACAGAAGGTCAGCAAAGACTTGCAAAAAGCAGTTTTGGATCCTGAAGTGTCTAAGCAATTACAAATTCAAGGCGCAGAACCTGCGCCCCTTGGCCATACCGAACTGGCAGCCTTCATTGAGCGTGACATTGCTCGATGGAAGGTCATCATCAAGGATCGAAATATCAAGGCAGAATGAACAGAAGTGGCCACAAGTAAGTTCTCAATGACAACTTACTGAAGGCCACCCTTCAGCGCATCAGGCACTGGCAGAGGCATGACCTCAATGCCCTCTTCCAACAAGTCTTTCGTTTCTTCGATCGAGGCTTGCCCTCGAATGTTGCGCTCTTCCGATTCGCCGTAGTGCATCTTGCGCGCTTCTTCAGCAAAGTTTTGTCCCAC
>CANGCI010000132.1 GCA_947451995.1 Comamonadaceae bacterium
GTATTTTGACCTCGCCATACAGTGGCGAGGTACACAAATTGCCCCCCTCATTTCCAAAGCCGAAAATTGGGCCGTTACAACCCAAAACAAAGCGGTATTTATGCAGCTTCTGAGTACTGCCATCGATTCATCACATGCTCAAAATGATCTGACCAATACGGTCATGCGCAAAAGAGCGCAATGGCTTCTAGACAGCATTGACAACTTTTTTTAACTTTGTATACAAAAATATCAAACATGTTTGCCACATTGCAGCGAAAGTTAATTCTTCAATTTTGTGCAGCCCTGCTGCTGAACGCTTGCTTCTCAATCAACAGCTTTGCAGCTGACCCCCAGTTGAAAATTGGCTCCTTGGTTCCCAAAAATTCTTTGTACCACCGACAACTCATGGAAGTGGGTGAAGCCTGGAAAAAATCGCAAGCCAGCGCCAGTAAATTCAATGTATTTACAGACGGCAGCCAAGGCGGTGAAGCAGAGATGGTGAGGCGCATGCGAATTGGTCAATTGCAAGCTGCGCTGCTGTCTGTGGTGGGTCTACGCGAAATTGAACCTTCTATCGCTGCACTTCAAAATTTACCTCTCGCCTTTCGTTCTTGGGAAGAGCTTGACTATGTGCGTGAGAAGATGCGGCCGGGCATGGAAAAGAAATTTCTAGACAAAGGCTACGTGGTGTTGGCTTGGGGTGATGCAGGTTGGGTTCGATTCTTTTCAAAACAAGCTGCATTCAGTCCAGATGACTTCAAAAAAATGAAGTTTTTTGCGTGGGGATCTGAAGCGGAACAGCAAGAGATCATGAAAAGCCTTGGCTACACTCCTGTACCACTAGAGCCCACAGACATTTTGCCGTCTATTCAAACAGGCATGATCAATGTGGTTCCCTCAACGCCTTACTTCGCACTTGCATCCCAAATCTACAACACAGCACCCAATATGCTGGAGATCAACTGGGCCCCGATTGTGGGGGCTTTTGTCATCACCAAAAAATCTTGGGATGAGATGTCGCCAGAGGTTCAATCTGCACTCCGAATTTCATCGGAAAAAGCTGGAACTGTGATTCGCTCACAAGCACGAAAAGAAGTTGAAGAGGCAGTTGAGGCCATGAAGAAGCGTGGCCTTCAAATCAACAAGCCCAATGCTGAGCAAATGAAAGAATGGCGTTCACTGAGTGAAGCACTCTACCCACGCATTAGGGGAAAGATGGTTCCCGCTGAAACCTTTGATGAAGTGTTTGCGCACCTTAAAAATTTCAGAGCCAGTAAAAATCCATGAAGCAATTTTCGAGTGCGCTTGGCTTTCTTAAACAGTGGGATGCCTTGATTGCGTCATTGGCTTTGCTTGGCATGGTCTTGATTCCTGTCATTGAAGTATTGCTTCGACCCATCCAAGGCAGTGGCATCGACAATGCCCCTGTATTGGTTCAACACTTGGGTTTGATCTTTTCCTTGGCCGGGGCAATTTATGCAGAAAGAACGGGACACCTCACAAGCCTGGGCTCGCTATGGCAAGAAATTCCCAACGCTCAGATACGTGCAATCGCTCGCGGGTGGGTATTTTTAGGAGCCGCTCTGATCTGTGGTGTGCTTGCACAGGCAAGCTTTGAGCTTGTCTCAACCGAAATCGACACGCAGCATACCATTGCGTATGGCTTACCGACTTGGCTTTTTTTATGTGCAATGCCCTTTGGCTTTACTTTTCTAGGACTTAAATTTTGCATTCAGTGGCATGATAATTTTGCTGCCAAATGTATTGGTGTACTGTGCATGGGTGTCATTTCATGGCACGCCAGCCAATGGTTAACTTCAAGTTCATTCGCACTGGCCCCTTTACTTTTAGGTTTCGGTATCTTGATATTTTTAGTTTTGGGTGGCCCTGTTTTTTTAGTGCTAGGCGGCCTCTCTTGGTTATTGTTTTCGATAGAAAACATCCCCATGGCTTCCTTAGCGCTTTCACATTATCAAATCACGGTTAACCCATCACTACCGGCCTTGCCCTTGTTTACTTTGGCCGGCCTGATTTTTGCCAATACTGAGGCGGCTCATCGGCTTAGTCAATTGTTTACCAGCGTCTTTGGATCAGGCCAAAAAGGCAGCATCCTTGCTGTGGCTTGTCTGTGTAGCTGCTTCACAGCACTCACCGGTGGCAGTGGTGTGACCATTTTGGCCCTAGGCGGACTCATGCTGCCTCTCCTCCTCAAGGTTGGCTATCCAGAAAGTAAGGGCATCGGGCTGATCACCAGTGCCAGTTCTTTAGGCGTGCTGTTGGCACCATCTGTGCCACTGATCATGTATGCCATCATGGCGCGCGTTCCCATCAACACGATGTTCATTGCAGGACTGGTGCCTGCGGTCATCATGGTGCTTTCGCTGATCCTGTTTGGTGGTTTCTTCAAAATGAGTACGCCATCCAACAGCATTGAAACGCCTACTGCAATTTCAAATGACATGACTCCCCGTGACGTGCCCATGAAAAATGCAGTGCTCAAAGCAAAATGGGAAATCATTGCGCCCTTCATTGCAATTGGCAGTTTGGTCTCGGGTATTGCAACACCAACAGAAGGCGCCGCAATCACGGTTGCCTATGCTTTGCTGACGCAAGGACTTGTACACCGCGAACTGACGTTTGCAAAACTTCAACATTGTCTCAACCAATCTGCGCAAATCATTGGCGGCATCCTGCTCATCATGGGAATGGCCTTAGGCCTTACCAATTACTTGATTGATGTCGGCATTCCTGACTTGGCATCGGATTGGGTACAAAGCGTTACACAAAACAAATATGTATTTCTTCTCGCATTGAATGTGTTCCTATTTTTTGCAGGCGCTTTGATGGAAATTTACGCAGCCATCATCGTTTTAGTGCCTTTGTTACTTCCTCTTGCCATGAGTTATGGCATTGACCCTGTTCACTTTGGCATCATTTTTCTGGCCAATTTGGAAATGGGGTTTTTATGCCCACCGGCTGGCATGAACATTTATTTTGCAAGCGCTGTTTTTAAGAAACCGCTCAAAGAAGTCATGCAATCTGTTCTGCCAGCCCTGCTTGCGATCTTCATTGGAACTGTTTTGCTGTCTTGGTTCCCATTGTTGGTCATGACACTACCCCAACTTCTTTTATCGTAGATTTTGAACTTGTGAATGAAATTGACAATATGAAAAGCGCACCAAATCTTCAACTTCAGCGTAAATTATTTGTCTACGTTTTATCGGCTTGCGCTGTTCTTCAGTTAACTGCTTGCGCACCTTTGTTTCTGGGAACAGCAGCACTGGCTGGCAAAGTTGCCATTGACAGACGAACGCCTGGCATTCAAGTTGAAGATGAAGCCATCGAACTTCGAACTGAGTCGGGACTAAGAGGGATATTGCCCAAAAATGCCAATGTGAGGGTCAGCAGCTACAACAGGATGGTTTTGCTCACGGGCCAAGTCAACTCAGACAATGAGCGTGCAATCGCAGAACGTTTCGCAAAAAATCAAGACAACGTCAAATCAGTTGTGAATGATTTAAACATAGCACTTGAACCTTCGTTGACACAACGTGCCAAAGATCAGTTCATCACCACACAAGTTAGAGCAGTTTTGGTTCAAGCCAAAGACGTGCATTCTTCTGCGGTGCACATCGTCACTCAAAATGGCGTGGTGTATTTAATGGGTCGATTGACTTTGGCTGAAGGAAATCGTGTCAGCAATTTGGTCAGCACCAGTCAAGTATCAGGGGTTCAGAAAGTCGTGAAGGTTTTTGAAACAATTTCGGAAGAAGACTTGCAACGTTTGGTTGCACCCTCTCGCCGTTGAGTTCGGTTTTCCATCAATCGACTGCAAGGCCTGCTTGCGATTCAAACAATCCATTCTTGATGATGCGCAGACACCAAATTGTCTAAAAACGAATTGCTCGACTTTTCCCAACTGAACTCCATGGCCCTTTCTCGCGCAAAATGCCGTGGAATTTCGAGTGCGGATTGAGTTGCTTTCGCCAGATCTTCACTTAAAACACCACCTTTGACCACACCTGTTTGGTGGTTCAATAGAACTTCTTGCGGCCCGTCCACTGGGAAAGCTGCAACAGGCGTACCACAGGACATTGCCTCCAGCATCACCAAGCCAAATGTTTCGTGTCGGCTAGGGAACACAAAGACATCTGCAGCACTGTAGACTTTGGCCAGTTCTGGCCTTGGCAGTAGACCTAACCAAGTGACATCTTTGAAGCGATGCTTGAGATCAGTTTCTAAGGGGCCAACACCACAGACAACTTTAGACCCATGAAACGGCATTTTTAAAAATGTCTCTATGTTTTTCTCGTAAGAGACTCTGCCAACGAAAACAGCCAGTGGTCGCTTTAAGTGGGCCAATGGCTTGTACTCGACAGGCTCATGGGCATAGCCAAACAGATTCACATCCACACCATGCGTCCACGGTTTGAGTTGCTGAAATCCTTGCTTTGACAACAGATTCAGTACGCCCATGGTGGGAATCATCACACCCGCAGAATGTCGGTGGAAATGTTTAAAAATAGCGTAACCCACCCACAAGGGCAATTTCAGCGCAGCCTTGAGTATTTCAGGAAAGCGGGTGTGATAGGCGGTTGTATAGCGCCAACGATGATCTGCGCAGATACTGCGTGCAGCCCAACCCAACGGACCTTCAGTTGCCAGGTGAATGGCATCAAACTCGATTGAAGCCAGCATCTTTTGAAGCTGCGCTTTAGGCTTAACAGCCAAATCGATGCCTGCATAACCGGGGCAGGGTTTGGTTTTAAATAAACCTGGGTGAATCACTTCAACGGTGTGCCCTGCAATTTGCACTTCTTTGACCAACTCAACCAGCGTTGTCACGACGCCATTGACTTGAGGTTGCCAGGCATCAGTGATCAGGACGATTTTCATGCACTGACCAATGCGCTGGTTTTAATGGCGATCTTGTTTTCCGAATAAGGATCAAAATTCAAAATCTCTAAACGTCCATCGTGATGCTCGACCAACGTACTGAGGCTTTCAACCCAATCACCGTCATTGCAATAAAGAACACCATCGATGTTTCGAATTTCAGCATGGTGGATATGACCACAGACCACCCCGTCATAACCCAGCTTTTTGGCTTCGTGAGCCACTGCCACTTCAAAATCAGAAATGAAATTGACAGCTTTTTTGACCTTCAGTTTCAAATAGGCTGAAAGTGACCAATAGGGCAAACCTAAGCGACCACGCATGTAATTCAAATGCCTGTTGGCCTTTAAAGCCCATTCGTAGAGTGTGTCACCCACATAGGCCAGCCATTTGGCAAACTGAATCACCCCATCAAAATAGTCACCATGGATGACCCATAACTTTTTGCCATCTGCTGTGATGTGAACGGCATGTTCAAGCACTTCGACGCCGCCGAAGGAATGGTCTAAGAAATCTCTGGCAAATTCATCATGGTTGCCTGGCACGTACACAACTCGGCAACCCTTTCGAGCCTTGCGCAACAACTTTTGCACAACATCGTTATGGGCTTGTGGCCAATACCACTTTCGTCTGAGTTGCCACCCATCAATGATGTCACCTACCAAATACAAGGTGTCGCATGTATGCGTTTTCAAAAATTCTAACAAGGCTTCAGCTTGACATCCCGGCGTTCCAAGATGCAAATCAGAAATAAAGATCGCACGGTAATGCTTCTTTTGTTGGCTTTCACCAGGCATAAATTCCTGAACATCTTTGAACATCATCATGCACCTGCAAAATGTTTGCGATAGCGAAGCGGCAAATCTTTCACCTGCATCATCATGGGCAGATCAGCAGTGTTGAAATCAGGGTCCCAAGCTGGCGCACCCAAGATCTTTGCGCCCAAACGCAAATAGCCCTTGATCAGTGCAGGTGGCTCTACGGGCAGATCAGAATCCAACTCGTCAATTGGCAATGGCAGCCGGGGACGAACGTGAAATTCAATCGATGCCAAGTTGGTTTTGGCCAACTGCTTCCACATGCTGGCAGCAGCATCGCCACTCACCACGCCGTTGTGCAGCATGGGAATGCTGGCACAACCAATCATGGTGTCCAGCTGGTTACGGGACATGAATTCAAACAGTGCTCCCCAAAGGGCCAAAATCACACCGCCATGGCGATGGTCTGCATGAACACAGCTTCTGCCCAATTCAACCATGCGCTCACGCATGAAACGAAGTCGCGTCAGGTCAAATTCTGTATCGGTATAGGTTCCACCTACACGCTTGGACTGCGCTGGCGTCAAGACACGGTATGTGCCAATCACTTCGCCCGACTGGCCATCTCTCACCAAGAGATGTTCGCAATAATCATCAAACAAATCGATGTCATGCCCTGCCATCGTGGCTGGCAATCTGGCACCCATTTCCTTGGCAAAAACTTGATAGCGAAGTCTTTGCGCTTCCCTCACTTCATCCTGATGCTTAGCCCAGCTAACTTCGATGGCAGATTTCGAAATTTTTGTGCTGCCGGCGCTACTTTCGTCTTGATGGCTTTGATGAAGTGACCCCCGTGGCAAACCGATTTGTGAAATCGGGAATGTGGGGTTAGGCAATTCTTTCATGTGACTCTCCCAAGTGGTATTCAACTTGGAAGTTGATATTGCAGGCCGTCAATTTCATAGGCATTTCAATTTAGTGAAATATTTGTGACATGCCTTCTAATAATTGAAGATCAGAGCCCTGAGATTTGGCAACTTCAGAGAAATTTCTGGCAACATTCCCAAATGATGACATCCGAAGCAACCCCCACAACTCCCACGACTCCCAAAACCAATGCGCGCCGCATCCAAGTGCGGCAATCCGGCGTTCATGGAAAAGGGGTATTTGCCCTGCAAGACATCGCCAAAGGCGAAAC
>CANGCI010000133.1 GCA_947451995.1 Comamonadaceae bacterium
AGACAACTCGGCAGCAGCTTGCAGCGCTGCGTTGGCGTATTTCACGCTGTGGTGCTCTTCGAAACGAGACTTCAAGCCCTTCAAAATGTCCACAGTTTCGGGCACCGTAGGCTCGACCACGTCAACCTTTTGGAAGCGACGTGACAAAGCTGCGTCTTTTTCGAAGATACCGCGGTATTCCGTGAAGGTGGTGGCGCCGATGCATTTCAACTGACCGCTAGACAATGCAGGCTTGAGCAAGTTCGACGCATCCAACGTACCGCCGGAAGCAGCTCCGGCACCAATCAAGGTGTGAATTTCATCGATGAACAACACAGCGTGTGGTTTGTCTTTCAAGGCTTTCAAAACACCTTTAAGACGTTGCTCAAAGTCACCACGGTATTTGGTACCTGCCAACAGTGCGCCCATGTCGAGCGAATAGACCACCGCTTCGTTCAAAATTTCGGGCACGCTGCCTTGCGTAATGCGCCATGCCAAACCTTCAGCAATGGCGGTCTTGCCAACGCCAGCTTCGCCCACCAACAAAGGATTGTTTTTGCGGCGACGGCACAAAATTTGAATGGTGCGCTCAACTTCGTATTCACGACCGATGAGCGGATCAATCTTGCCTTCTTTGGCCATCTGATTCAGGTTCTGAGTGAACTGCTCCAGAGGTGAGGCTTTTTCATTGCGCTCGCCACCGCCTGCACCCTCTTCGCTCTCGGGCGCGGGTGCAGCGTCACTGCCTTTGCTAGCTTCTGGCGGATCACTCTTGCGAATGCCGTGTGCAATGAAGTTCACCACATCCAAACGCGTAATGCCTTGCTGGTGCAAATAGTAAACAGCGTGAGAATCTTTTTCGCCAAAGATGGCCACCAGCACGTTGGCGCCGGTCACTTCTTTTTTGCCACTGCCCGTCGATTGAACATGCATGATGGCGCGTTGAATCACACGCTGAAAACCCAGCGTCGGTTGTGTGTCCACTTCTTCAGTGCCTGCGACTTGCGGCGTGTTGTCTTTGATGAACGACGACAGCGATTGACGCAAATCGTCGACTTGGGCTGAACACGCACGCAGCACTTCTGCTGCGCTGGGGTTGTCCAGCAATGCCAACAGCAAATGTTCCACGGTAATGAACTCGTGACGCTGCTGGCGCGCCTCAACGAAGGCCATGTGCAAACTGACTTCCAATTCTTGGGCAATCATGTGATTTCCTTAAATGCCTTGCGGAGGTGAAAAATATTAAGTTGGGTAGATTTGTTGAATTTCAACTGCTTTATGCCACATTCTGGATCAAAGTTTGCAACACTCATGCGACAGGTTCACTGACACATTGCAAAGGATGACCTGCCTGGTTTGCGGCATCTAAGACTTGGTCCACTTTGGTGGCTGCGACGTCGCGGGTGAAAACACCACAAACGCCTTTGCCGTCCAAATGAATTTTCAACATGATTTGGGTGGCCGCTTCACGGTCTTTGTTGAAAAACTCCTGAAGCACCAAAACCACAAACTCCATGGGCGTGTAATCGTCGTTCAACATCACCACTTGGTACATCTGGGGCGGACCGACTTTGGCTGTGCGTCTTTCTAAAACCACAGAATCGGCATTTCCTGGTGTACGAGTGAGGTCGCCCTCTGACCCTGGGCTTTTCGGCTGAAATGGTTGTTTTGGTTTCTCTGTTGCCATGTTTTCATTCTATCGATGCCTGAGGCGCTTCTGCGAACACTTTGCGGAAAGTCCTTATGCCGCACTGCAACATTCGGCATCAGTCGGGTAAACCTTGAATTGACAAGCGCAGAAAGCCTGATTTAAATGTTCCATACAGCTTTAAAACGATGGAGACAAGCATGCCCAGTGGAACAGTCAAATGGTTCAATGACGCGAAGGGATTTGGATTCATTCAGCCAGATGGGGGTGGGCCCGATGCATTTGCGCATTTCTCAGCCATTGCCATGGAGGGCTTCAAAAGCCTCAAAGAAGGCGCCCGAGTGAGCTTTGAGCTGACCGAGGGCCCCAAAGGCCCCATGGCCATCAACATTCAATCAGAAGGTAGCGCAACACTCGCAGAGTAGACAGAAAAAAGCCCCTGAGAGTTCATCTCAAGGGCTTTGGTCTTTTTGAATGGTCGGCGTGGCGGGATTCGAACTCGCGACCCCTTGCACCCCATGCAAGTGCGCTACCAGGCTGCGCTACACGCCGACAAGCTTTAAATTATAGCCCGAGAATTTGGTCAAATTGAGAGCAACTCTCGAATATCCATCAATTCGCGTCGCAAGCTAGGCAAGCTGCTGGTGGCTTGAAGTGCGCCCGCTCTTTGAGCACTCTCTACGGCAAATTTGGGGGATGTACTTTCTTCCTCTGCCATCTCAGCATCAAGGTCAAGATCTTCAGGAAAATCGATGTCCACATCGACAGCGGAAAGCTGCTCCTTGCGATAGCCTTTTTGAGACTGCGCAAGCTCCTGCATTTTGTTGCGAGCCCCACTGATGGTGAAGCCCTGCTCGTACAACAAATCACGAATGCGGCGAATCATGAGCACTTCGTGGTGCTGGTAATAACGGCGATTACCGCGGCGCTTCACAGGACGCAGTTGTGTGAATTCCTGCTCCCAATAACGGAGCACATGCGGCTTGACGCCACAGAGCTCGCCAACTTCACCAATGGTGAAGTAGCGCTTGGCGGGAATAGATGGGAGGGAGTTCTCCATTGAAATCACAAACTTGCTAGGGGAACTTACTAGCTTACTCTAAGCGGAGGCACTCCGTAAAGGCCTCGGTTGAATATTTTGATAGATCTCTGAGCGCTGATTGTCAGCAAGTGTTAAGGCTTGCCAGGTTCGTCACCTTGGATCACATCTTTAAGCTTGTGACTGGCGTGAAAAGTGGCAACGCGCCGCGCCTCAATGGGAATCAGTTCACCCGTACGGGGATTGCGGCCTGGACGCGGTGCTTTTTCACGGATTTGAAAATTGCCAAATCCGGAAATTTTGACATCCGTTCCTTGAACCAACTGCGTTGCAATCAAATCAAAGAAAGAGTCCACCATGTCTTTGGACTCGCGCTTGTTCAATCCAATTTGTTCAAACAACAAATCGGCCAGATGCGCTTTGGTCAGCGCAGGTGTTTCGAGACTTTCAACAGAAAAATCCATAGGTACTTTCTGCTTTCAATTAAGAGCGCAAGCGCGCTGACAACTTGGTCGCCAAATGGTCTAGCACGGCTTTGACTGTGGCTTCAATCTGAACGTCGGTCAATGTTGCTTCGTCACTGTACAAAGTCAAGCGGACTGCCAAGCTTTTCTCAATGCCTTGTGTGGCCTGTGGGCGGAACACATCAAACAACACGGCATTTTTCAACAGGCCTTCGGTAGGCGCCGCATGAATGGCCGACATGAGCTCGCCGTGCGTCACTTTTTCAGCCACGATGACGGCAATGTCACGCTCTACAGCCTGGAATCGCGCAACGCCTTGTGCCACAGGCACTTCGCGCTGTAGCACCGCATCCAAGTCCAACTCAAACATGATGGGGGCTTGTTGCAAGTCCCAAGTCTGGCGCCAGCGAGGATGCAACTCGCCCACATGGCCAATGACTTGGCCATTGAGCAAAACTTGCGCACAGCGACCAGGGTGCATGGCAGGATGTTCAGCCGTTTCAAACACTGGCTTGGCCGGTGACAGCAAAGCCTCCACCTCACCTTTGACATCAAAGAAATCAACATTGCGAACTTTGCCACCCCAAGAGGTGGTGCTGACCGGGCCATAAGCCACCCCGGAAACGCGCATGGGCTGATTCAAGCCTTCGACAGTGCTATCGCTGTCTTTGACCGAAGCATCGCGCAAAAACACACGGCCCACCTCAAAGACACGCACACGGTCAGCTTTGCGATCGGTATTGAATTTCACCACTTGCAGCAAGGAGCCAAGCAAACTGGTTCGCATCACACTCATTTGACTGGCAATGGGATTGAGCAACTTGATCGGGTTGGCGTTGCCTGCCAACTCATGCTCCCAGCGTTCTTCGACGAAGCTGAAGTTGATGGTTTCTTGGTAGCCCAATGCCGCCATGCTGCGGCGAACAGCAAATGGACCCCGCACATTTTCTTTGCGAATCTTGGCCGTAATAGGTGCCAATGGCGGCGTGGTGGGCAACTGGGTATAACCGACCATGCGCGCGACCTCTTCAATGAGGTCTTCTTCAATTTCCAAATCGAAGCGCCAACTGGGTGGGTTGACCGTGACCAAGCCTTCCGCCTCGCTCACTTCAAAACCTAAACCGCGTAGTGCATCGGCACACTGCTTTTGTGTCAACGCCATGCCAATCACCTTGACTGCACGTGCCACGCGCAAGGTCACAGGTTTGCGCACAGGCATGTTCAGTTTTTGGTCGTCAACGGGGCCAACTTGGGTGGCTGGCGTGCCGCAAATGTCAATCACCAACTGCGTAATGCGCTCAATGTGCTCAACTGCGCCTTCTGGGTCGACTCCTCGTTCAAATCGGTGGCCGGCATCGGTCGAGAAGTTGTAGCGACGTGAGCGACCTGCAATGGCTTTTGGCCACCAGTAAGCAGCTTCGATGTAAATGTTTTGAGTGTCGTCAGAAACGGCGGTGGCATCGCCGCCCATGATGCCCGCCAAAGACTCCACTTGTGAGTCATCGGCAATCACACCCACTTTGTCGTCCACGGTCACTGTGTTGCCGTTGAGCAGCTTGAGTGATTCTTCTGCACGGCCCCATCGAACTTGCAGGCCCCCATGAATTTTGTCGAGGTCAAAAATGTGTGAAGGACGGCCAAACTCAAACATCACGTAGTTTGAAATGTCGACCAACGGGCTGACACTGCGTTGGCCACAACGTGCCAAGCGGTCCACCATCCAGGCGGGTGTTTGGGCTTTGGGATTCACGCCTTTCACCACGCGGCCACTGAAGCGGCCGCACAAGTCGGCGGCTTCAACCTTGACGGCCAATTTGTCTTGCACTTGGGCTGTCAAAGCATTGAACACCGGCGCCTGCAAAGGCGTACCAGTGAGCGCCGAGACTTCACGTGCAATGCCGTACACACTCAAGCAGTGCGCCAAGTTAGGCGTCAGCTTCAATGTGAACAAGGTATCGTCCAACTTCAAATAGGTTCGAATGCTTTGGCCTAAGGGCGCATCTGCTGGCAACTCAAGCAAGCCGCCATGGTCATCCGCAATTTTCAACTCTTTGGCGGAGCACAACATGCCCTGGCTTTCAACGCCGCGCAGCTTGCCCACTTTGATCAGGAAAGGCTTGCCATCTTCGCCAGGCGGCAACTCTGCACCGACCATGGCGCAGGGAATGCGAATGCCAACGCGTGCGTTGGGCGCACCGCAAACAATGTTGAGCAATGTCGGTTGCCCCACATCCACTTGGCACACGCGCAAGCGGTCTGCATTGGGGTGCTGCTCTGCACTTTTGATTTCACCAATCACCACATTAGAAAATGGCGGCGCCACAGGTTGAAGTTCTTCAACCTCCAAGCCCGCCATCGTGAGCGTTTCAGCGAGTTGTTCTGTATTGAGGGGTGGGTTGCAAAACTCACGCAGCCAGGATTCAGGAAATTGCATGGTCTTTTAATTATTGAAATTGACTCAAGAAGCGAACGTCGCCGTCGAAGAACAAGCGCAAATCATTCACGCCATATCGGAGCATGGTGAGACGGTCGGGGCCCATGCCGAAGGCAAAGCCAATGAATTTTTCGGGGTCGAGGCCCATGTTGCGAACCACGTTGGGGTGCACTTGACCGGAGCCCGCCACTTCCAACCAACGGCCGGCCAATGGGCCTGTTTGAAATTGAATGTCAATTTCGGCGCTGGGTTCTGTGAAGGGGAAAAAGCTGGGACGGAAGCGCAACACCAAGTCGTCGCTTTCAAAAAAAGTACGGCAAAAATCGGTGAACACCACTTTCAAATCTTTGAAGCTGACGTTCTCGCCAATCCACAAACCTTCGCACTGATGAAACATGGGTGAGTGCGTGGCATCGCTGTCGACGCGGTAGGTGCGTCCAGGTGCAATGACGCGAATTTCGGGCATGCCCTGCCCTGCATCCAATTGCGCTTTGTAACGCTTGACGTGTTGGACCGCGTGGCGAATTTGCATGGGGCTGGTGTGGGTGCGCAGCAAATGACCGCCTTCGACATAGAAGGTGTCGTGCATCGAGCGTGCGGGATGATCTTCGGGTGTGTTGAGGGCCGTGAAGTTGAACCAGTCGGTTTCAATTTCGGGGCCTTGTGCCACTTCAAAACCCATGGAGCCAAAAATTTGCTCGATGCGCTCTAAGGTAAGTGACACAGGGTGCAGACCGCCTTGCGTCAGGGGGCGACCTGGCAAGGTGACATCAAAAGCTTCCGCTTTCAGTTGAACAGCCAACTCGGCATCGGCCAAAGCTTGGCGGCGCGCCGTGAGCGCTGCTTCAATGCCCTGCTTGGCAACGTTCACCGCTGCGCCGAATGTTTTTTTCTCTTCAACGCTCAAAGCAGCCATGCCCTTCATCATTTCAGTGATGCGGCCTGACTTGCCCAAGTACAGGGCTTTGGCATTCTCAAGATCGGCGGGGGTTTGGGCCTGCGCAAAACTGGCGCGAGCCGCTTCAACCAAACTGTCCAACTCGGTCATGGTGGAAACTTTAAAAGGAACTTAAATTCAAAATGAAAAAAGGATTGAAGCCTTCGCAAGCCTCAACCCCTTTGATTGACTGCGTGAGTACTTAAGCTGCGGCCAACTTGGCCTTGACTTGGTTCACGATGCCAGCAAAAGCGGCCTTGTCGTGCACGGCGATG
>CANGCI010000134.1 GCA_947451995.1 Comamonadaceae bacterium
AAATAAATGCAAAGGATGCGGGCCTGTTGAACAAGGCCCATGTCAATCCTTCAAAAGCGCCTGTGTTCAGGCGCTTTTTTTATGCAGGCTTTAATGCCTTCAAGAGCTTGTCGTGAATGCCGCCAAAGCCGCCATTGCTCATGCACAGCAAATGGTCGCCAGGTTTCGCGGCGGCAAGCACTTGTTTGACCAAGTCGTCAATGGTGCTGGCCACTTGTGCTTTGGCGCCCATCTCGGCCAAGGCCGCATGGGCATCCCAGTCCAAGCCACCGCTGTGGCAAAAGGACAAATCGGCTTGTTCCAAGCTCCAAGGCAGTTGCGATTTCATGGTGCCCAGTTTCATGGTGTTGCTGCGCGGCTCGAAGATGGCCAAGATGCGCGCTTGACCTACTTGACGGCGCAAGCCGTCGAGGGTGGTGCGAATGGCGGTGGGGTGATGCGCAAAGTCATCGTAGACCGTCACACCCGCCACGGTACCGCGCACTTCCATGCGGCGCTTCACATTTTGAAAACTCGACAAAGCTGTGGCGGCCACATCGGGTGAGACACCTGCATGTTCGGCCGCTGCAATGGCGGCCAATGCGTTGTGCTGGTTGTGCACGCCGCCCAGCGACCATTGCACGTGCCCTACTTTTTGGCCTTGGTGCAGGACTTCAAAATCACTGGGCTCGCCCAGCGCTGAGAAATCACTGACGGCCGCGCCAAAGCTGCGGACCTCACTCCAGCAACCTTGCGCCAAGACACGCGTCAAACTCTCTTCCAGACCATTGACCACCAAGCGGCCTTGACCTGGCACCGTGCGCACCAAGTGGTGAAACTGACGCTCAATGGCTTGGAGGTCATCAAAGATATCGGCGTGGTCAAACTCCAAATTGTTCAAGATGGCGGTGCGAGGACGGTAGTGCACGAACTTGCTGCGCTTGTCGAAAAAAGCCGTGTCGTATTCATCTGCTTCGATCACGAAGTAGGGGCGCGAGTGGCCTTTGGCCAGTTGCCCCAGGCGTGCTGACACACCAAAGTTCAAGGGCACGCCACCCACCAAGAAGCCCGGCGTGAGACCAGCAGCTTCCAAGATCCAAGTCAGCATAGAAGTGGTGGAAGTTTTGCCGTGGGTGCCAGCAACAGCCAGCACATGGCGGCCTTGCAGCACGTGTTCTGACAACCACTGGGGGCCACTGTTGTAGGGGGCGCCAGATTCCAAAATGGCTTCCATCAAGGGAAACTTGGGCTCGCCCGAGGCCAATCGGCTGCGGCTGACCACGTTGCCGACCACGTACAAATCGGGTTGAAGGCGCATTTGCTCAGCCCCAAAGCCTTCAATCAGCTCAATGCCCAAGGCTTCCAGTTGGTCGCTCATGGGAGGGTAGACGCCAGCGTCACAGCCTGTGACGCGATGTCCCGCTTCTCTTGCCAAGGCGGCCAAGCCTCCCATGAAGGTGCCGCAAATGCCCAATATATGTATATGCATAGGGAGATTTTAGGCGGTGCACAATGGCGTCATGGCAGATTTAACAGATGAAATTGCAGCCTCGGCTGCGCAATGTGTGGTGGAGGAGGGCTTGGAGTACGGGCCTGCCAAACGCCGCGCCTTGAAAATGCTGGGCTTGCCGCCAAGAACACCCCTGCCCAACAATGATCAAGTTGAAGCGCAGGTGCACGAGTACATTGCCGTGTTTTGCGCGGACACCCAAGCTGCCGAATTGTTGGCATTGCGTCAGCACGCTTTGATGTGGATGAAGCGCTTGCAAGATTTCAGACCCTACTTGGGGGGTGCGGTATGGCATGGCACGGCTACCCGGTTGTCAGACATTTACTTGCAGTTGTTTTGCGATGATGAGAAATCGTGCGAAATTGAGCTTATTAACCAGGGTGTTGACTTTGAAGCGCGAACTGTCAATGGCCTGCATGGCGATCCTGTGGAGGCCTTGAGCATCCACAGTGACTGCAAAGAGTTGGGTGAAGAAATTGGCGTGCACTTGCTGATCAATGCGTACGACGATGTCCGAGGTGCCTTGAAAGCGGACGCCCAAGGACGATCTCCGCGCGGTGATGCCTTGGCTGTGCAGCGATTAATTGATGCATGATCCGGTTAAAAGAACGAAGTTGATGGAAAAAGAATGTCAGATCAAGAAAATTTAAAGAAACAAGCTGCTCCCGCCGAAGATTTACAGGACAGTGGCATGGCGCGTCGTCACTGGATCACGGCCGGTGTGGCGGCGGCGGCCGGTTTAGCGGGTGCTTTTGTGGCTTGGCAAAAGTACCAGCCACAAGGTGTGATGGATGTGGCTGTCCAGAACTTCTGGAGCCAGACCTTCGAAAAGCCTGAAGGTGGTAGCTTGGAGATGAAAGCGTTTCGAGGCAAACCCCTGTTGGTGAATTTTTGGGCCACCTGGTGCCCGCCTTGTATTGAAGAACTTCCTTTAATTGATGCCTTTTATAAGGCAAATCAATCTAAATCCTTCCAAGTTGTTGGTTTGGCTGTGGATCAGCCCAGTCAGGTTCGACGCTTTTTGACGCAAAAGCCTTTGCAGTTTCCCAATGGTTTGGCGGGCATGGTGGGGACTGAATTGGGGGTTAGCCTTGGCAATGCGCAAAGTGCTTTGCCATATAGCGTGCTTTTCGATGCAAAAGGAAGGCTTTTAGCGCAAAAAGCCGGCAAATTAGACCAAAAGGATTTAGACAACTGGTTGCAAAAAGTAGCCTGAACCCAGCATGACCAGAGCGGACCTGCATCCTTGCCCCCCCAAAACAGGCTTCTTTCAGCCTATGCGCATGAAAATGAGTGCATTTGTAGCTATTTAAGAGGGTTTTTAGTGTAAATTCCATGTTTTCGACAGCAAACACAGGGGGTAACATGGATTTGCGCAAATTGAAAACCTTGATCGACTTGGTTTCCGACTCCAACGTCACTGAATTGGAGATCACCGAGGCAGAAGGCAAGGTTCGAATTGTCAAAGGTGTTGTCGCTTCTGGCGCGCCTGTCCTCACGCAGCAAGTCATGGTGCCAGCCGCTGCCCCCGTTGCGGCCCCCGCCGCTGCCCCTACCGTGTCAGAAATTGCAGAAGCTGCAGCTGTCACTGCCGCCGCCGTGGCCGCCGAGGCTGCTGCTGCAGGCCATACCGTCAAATCTCCCATGGTTGGCACGTTCTACAGATCGTCCAGCCCAGGTGCGGCCCCATTTGTTCAGGTGGGCGACACCGTCAAAGAAGGCGACACGCTGTGCATCATTGAAGCCATGAAGATTTTGAATGAAATCGAATCCGACAAGTCAGGCGTTGTGAAGCAAGTCTTGTGTGAAAACGGTCAGGCTGTTGAGTACGGCCAAGCTTTGTACATCATCGAATAAACCACCGGGATTCTCATGTTCAAGAAAATTCTGGTTGCCAATCGCGGGGAAATCGCCCTGCGAATTCAGCGTGCATGCCGCGAGCTTGGCATCAAGGCTGTGATGGTTTATTCCGAAGCCGATCGCGAAGCCAAGTATGTCAAGCTGGCCGAAGAGGCGGTTTGCATTGGGCCAGCCGCCTCCAACCTCAGCTACCTCAACATGCCCGCCATCATTTCGGCGGCTGAAGTTACCGATGCTGAAGCCATTCACCCTGGCTACGGTTTCCTGAGCGAAAACGCCGACTTTGCCGAGCGCGTCGAAAAGAGTGGTTTCCAATTCATTGGTCCAACGCCCGAGTCCATCCGCATCATGGGTGACAAGGTGTCGGCCAAACAAGCCATGATCAAAGCAGGTGTGCCCTGCGTGCCCGGCTCTGAAGGCGAGTTGCCCGATGACCCCGTCATCATCCGCCGTACGGCCAAAAGCATTGGCTACCCGGTCATCATCAAAGCTGCCGGTGGTGGTGGTGGACGCGGCATGCGTGTGGTCCACACCGAAGCGGCCTTGATCAATGCGGTGCAAATGACCAAGGCCGAAGCGGGCGCTGCGTTTGGCAATCCTGCGGTGTACATGGAAAAGTACCTGCAGAACCCACGCCACATTGAAATCCAAATCTTGGCCGACAAGCACAAGAATGCGGTTTACTTGGGTGAGCGCGATTGCTCCATGCAACGCCGCCACCAAAAAGTGGTCGAAGAAGCACCAGCGCCTGGCATTCCCCGCAAACTGATCGACAAGATCGGTGAACGCTGCGTGGCCGCTTGCAAAAAAATCAACTACCGCGGTGCTGGCACCTTTGAGTTTTTGTATGAAAACGGCGAGTTCTATTTCATTGAAATGAACACCCGCGTGCAAGTGGAGCACCCCGTGACCGAGTGGATCACGGGCATCGACATCGTCAAAACACAAATCATGGTTGCGGCCGGTGAGAAGTTGCCATTCACGCAACGCCAAATTGAAATTCGGGGCCACGCCATCGAATGCCGTGTCAATGCTGAAGATCCCTTCAAGTTCACGCCGTCCCCTGGCCGCATCACCACATGGCATGCGCCAGGCGGTCCTGGTATTCGCGTGGACTCGCATGTCTACAACAATTACTTTGTGCCCCCCAATTACGACTCCATGATTGGCAAAATCATTGCCCATGGCGACACCCGAGAGCAAGCCATTGCCCGCATGCAAACGGCTTTGGGTGAAACGGTGGTGGAAGGCATCAGTACCAACATTGCCCTGCACCGCGAAATCTTGCGCGATTCCAAATTTGTCACAGGCGGCACCAACATCCATTATTTGGAAGAGTGGTTGCGTCAACGCAAAAGCTGACCTATGTATGAACTGAACTTGTTGTGCCCCGAGGCACGTGTGGATGTCTTGAGTGAAGCACTCGATGCATTGGATGCATTGAGTGTGTCTGTGGAAGACGCCGACGCGGAAACCGAGCACGAGCAAGCTTTGTTCGGCGAGCCTGGCATGCCGCCCCCCAAAGACGGTTGGCAGCGTTCCAAGATGGTGGCCTTGTTTGCCAAAGAAGAGCAAGCCCAAGAAGCGGCTGTCTTGTTGGCAGCGCAAGATTTTTTTGAATCCTGCCAAATCTTGTCGATCGCAGCGGTACCCGACCAAGATTGGGTGCGCCTCACGCAGTCTCAGTTTGCGCCCGTCGAAATCACGCCTGAATTTTGGATCGTGCCTACATGGCATGAGCCTCCCGCCCAAGCGCGCGAAGTGATTCGCCTCGATCCAGGCCTGGCCTTTGGCACCGGCACGCATCCCACCACACGCATGTGTTTGCGTTGGATTGCCACGCACAAGGTGACATCGCAGCGGGTCTTGGACTACGGTTGCGGCTCTGGCATTTTGGCCATTGGTGCGGCCAAGTTTGGTGCGTCACACATCGATGCAGTCGACATTGATGAGGCCGCTGTCACTTCCACCGAACTCAATGCACAAGCCAACAGCGTTCTGCTCAACGCGGGCTTGCCCGAATTGGCGCAAGGCACTTACAACACCGTTTTGGCCAATATTTTGGCCACACCCTTGAAGGTGCTCGCCCCTTTGCTTTGCAGTCATGTGCATGCAGGCGGTCATTTGGTGTTGGCTGGTATCTTGGAACGCCAAGAAGAAGAACTCATCCAAGCCTATGCGCCCCACATCACCTTGAAGGTGGCGGATCGCGAAGATGGCTGGATTTTGATGACAGCACAACGCAATTAAGCAATGACCTACGCTGGCTTGATCGCCTGGGCACTCTTGGGTGTTTGGGGATTGGTGTTTCAGGCGAGCGTGTTTTTCAAGGATGTGTTGGCGGCGCATCAACCTGATTTGCAACCAGCACTTGCCCAGTTGTGTGTGTGGGCAGATTGCAAAGTGTCCCCTCTGAAACAAGCCGATGCAGTGGTCATTGATCATGCGGCCATTGACCAAGCGCCCTTGAGTTCGGATGCTGTGGACATGGGGGCCTCTTTGCATTGGGCCTTTGAAGTTCATCTGAGGAACTCGGCCAAAGTGCCTGTGGCAACGCCTTGGATTGAGTTGACCCTCACAGATGCACAAGACCAAGCGGTGATGCGCAAGGTCTTGGATTTGTCTCAGTGGGGCGCAGCGCCAGTGATGACTGCAGGCGAGATCCTGCCCATGTCACTTCAACTCGGCCTGGTGAACCCCGAGGTCAATTTCGTCGGTTACCGTTTGCTGACTTTTTACCCCTGAATTTGGCAATGCCATGAAAAAAGCCCGACGCTTTTCAGCATCGGGCTTTTGCTTTCGCTAACGTATCAACGTTGAATCAGGGCTTGGCGGCCGAAGGAAACGGCCATGCAGCTTGAGGATTCAGTGCTGTCGAAGCGGGAGCAGGGGCAGCGGGTGCTTTCGCTGCTTTCTTAGCTACTTTTTTTTTAGCAGCTTTTTTAGGGGCAGCTTTTTTAGGAGCGGCTTTCTTTACAGCTTTCTTAGCAACGGCCTTCTTAGGGGCTGCTTTTTTAGGAGCTGCTTTTTTAGCGGCGGCTTTTTTAGGAGCTGCTTTTTTAGCGACGGCTTTCTTAGGAGCTGCTTTTTTAGGAGCTGCCGCCTTTTTTGCTACGGCCTTCTTAGGAGCTGCTTTTTTAGGAGCTGCTGCCTTTTTCGCTACGGCCTTTTTAGGAGCTGCTTTTTTAGGAGCTGCTGCCTTTTTCGCTACGGCCTTCTTAGGAGCTGCTTTTTTAGGAGCTGCTGCCTTTTTCACTACGGCCTTTTTAGGGGCTGCTTTTTTTGCTGCGACTTTTTTGGGTGCCGCTTTTTTTGCAGTTGCCATGATTTTTTTCTCCTTGATCAATTAGAAAAATCAACAGGGTGAAACACTTTGCGAATGTTGGAGTCGCAAAGCGATTCAAGG
>CANGCI010000135.1 GCA_947451995.1 Comamonadaceae bacterium
AAAACACAGCGACCGAGTTCTTTGCCAATCCAAAGAACGAACGCACGCAAGACTTCTTGTCCAAAATTCTGGCGCACTGATGTCTGTCATCTCAAAGCCCGCTGGCCCTGCCGGCGGGCTTTCTTTTTTAGATCCGCGCGGCGATGCACTGCCCCGCCCTCTCGGCAATACCTATTGGCTGTGGGCTGGGCACGTGTTGGCGGGCGAACATCCTGGCAAAGAAGGTGAGGCCCTGTTGCCCGAGCGTTTGCAGTTGTTGGCGCAAATGGGCATCACGCATTTCATCGACCTGACCACTTCCAAGGATCCTTTAAAGCCTTACCAACCCATGGGAGGTGCTGTGCGCATCAACCATCCCATCACTGACTTTGGTGTGCCCAGCACAGCGCAAATGCAAGTCATCTTGCGCAGCATGGACGAAGCTTTGGCACAAGGTGGCAAGGTCTATGTGCATTGCCGTGCAGGCATTGGCAGAACCGGCACAGTAGCGGCCACGTGGCTCGTCAACCAAGGCATGAACGGCCAAGCCGCGTTGGACTTGCTACTGCAAAAGTGGCAAGCCGTGGACAAACGCCTAGAAGAGCCGCATACGCCAGAGACTGAGGCGCAGCGGCAATTTGTATTGGCTTGGAAAACACCAAGCCATTGAACTGCTAACGGTGCTTAGCTGAACACACCGCCATACGTTTTGCGGAGGTCACCCTTTTGAACCTTGCCGGTGCCGCCCACAGGCAAGGACTCCAAAAAGATCACATCGTCGGGCACCCACCACTTGGCCACTTTGGTTTCCAAGAAAGCCAAGATCTCTTCTTTCTCAACGCTCTGACCTGGCTTGCGCACCACAAACATCAAGGGACGCTCGTCCCACTTGGGATGCTTCACGCCAATGACAGCGGCCATGGCCACTGCAGGATGCGCTATGGCAGCATTTTCTAAATCAATGGAGCTGATCCATTCGCCACCCGTTTTGATGACGTCTTTGGTGCGATCGCGAATTTGCATGATGCCTTGCGCATCAATGGTGGCGATGTCACCTGTGGGGAACCAACCGTCCACCAAGGGTGATTTTTCGCCTTTGTAGTAGCCCGAAATGATCCACTGACCGCGCACCATCAACTCGCCTTGTGATGTGCCATCGCGTGGCTGCGTGTTGCCCTCTTCGTCCACCACCTTGATGTCGACACCAAACACCGATCGACCTTGTTTGCCCACCAGCGCATGACGGTCTGCTGAGGGCATGGCCCTCTGTTCTGGCGTCATGCTGCTCATGGTGGCCACGGCCGTGGTTTCGGTCATGCCCCAACCATGGCGCACTTCCACACCATAGTCGTCGCTGAATTTGGCAATCAAGGCAGTGGGCATGGCAGAGCCCCCCACCGCAGTGCGCTTCATGGTGCTGAAACGCAGTTTGTTTTGCTCAAGGTGCTGAATGAGCGCCATCCAAATGGTGGGCACACCCGCGCTGATGGTGACTTTTTCGGCTTCAATCAGTTCGTACAAACTGGCTCCGTCTAGCTTGGGTCCAGGCAACACCAGCTTGGCGCCAGCAATGGGTGCCGCGTAGGGAATGCACCAAGCATTGATGTGGAACATGGGCACCACAGGCAGAATGGCCTCGTCAGGCGATAAATTCAAGATGCTGGGGATGCAACCCGACAATGCATTGATCACAATGGCGCGGTGTGAATACATGGCCCCTTTGGGATTACCGGTGGTGCCAGAGGTGTAGCAAATTGCAGCGCCTGTGCGCTCGTCAAAATCGGGCCATTCAAATACTTCGCTGGCAGGGGCAATGAGTTCGTCGTAACACACCACGTTGGCCACGCCTTCGATCTCGGGCATGTGCGCGCGCTCGGTAAGGCAGATCCATGCACGAACTTTGGGACAATGCGCTGCAATGCCTTTGATGAGCGGCGCAAACGTGATGTCAAACAAGACCACTTCGTCTTCGGCGTGGTTGATGATGTAAATCAGTTGCTGGGGGTGCAAGCGTGGGTTGCAAGTGTGCATCACCATGCCGCTGCCCGACACTGCGTAATAAGCCTCTAAGTGGCGGTGGTTGTTCCAGGCGATCGAGCCCACCACACTGCCCTCTTTCAAATTCAAGCCCTGCAGTGCATTGGCCAATTTGCGTGAACGCTTTGCGCATTCGGCGTAGGTGTAGCGAAACAGCGGACCGTGCGTTTCACGCGAGACCACTTCTTGCCCACCAAACTGCGCCGCAGCGTGCTCCAAAATGCCAGACAAGAGCAAGGGACGGTCCATCATGAGGCCGGGTTTGAGCATGAAAAATCTCCGAATGAATTAGATTCGAAGATGATAGGCGCAAAGCCTATCTTGTCTCTCGGGATTGACCCGTAAAAGGCGCTTGGTACAACCAAACGGGCCGGCCTGGACTGGCCTCGGTCTTGGCGCTTGGTTTCAACTCTGCCGCTTCAAATTCCAAGCTCACCAGCCACGCGCCAGGCTTCATTTCTGCCTTGGCTTTTTCAACGGCTCGCGGCATGGTTTCGGGACGTTGAAACAAATAGACCATGTCGTATGCACCCCAATGGTCTTGCCAAATGTCGCCGCACCGTACCTCGGCCCATGGGCATCTGAACTTGGCCAACCAGCTTAATGGACGGCTGAACTCAATGCCAATCCACTTTGCATTCACGTAGGCCAAACGCAAGGCCTTAAGGCCATCGCCAGCGCCACAACCAGCATCCAATATTTTGGCTTGTGCTGGCAAGATGGCATAGCGCGGCACATCGCGCAGCGCATTCAGGGGCGTTGGAAACACAGGCGCGTCACGCCACGCACGCATGGGATAAATCCAAACAATCATCACCAGAGGCAGCAACCAAACCCATGCGGGAATGCTGGCTGTCCCCAACAACCAAAACGACACCGGAAAACCCATGGCCAATGCCGCCGAGCGCGCTTGCGACATGCCTCGATGCCAGCCCATGGCAGCCGCCGAGACGCCCACAAAGGTGGAAAACAACATGGCCACCGAGGAATGCATGCCTTGTTCCACCAAGAAGATGAACACATACCAGGCAGCACCCCAAACCCCCAGGGCAGTCAAAGGCCAACGGATCAGATTTGACAATTGATTCTTCTTTCAGATAATTTGGGTCTGATTAAAGCCGACAATGGCCCTTGTTTCAATGCGCATCTTAATGGCTACCCATGTTTAATTTCAGCATCACATCTTTGACCGCCGTGTTGGCGCTGAGCGCCAGCCTATGGGCCATGCCCTCTGCCTGGGCCTACAAGGTTGAAAAAATTTGCGAAGACTTGCCAGCGACCTCTAAAGAGCCTGCCCAAAAGAAATGCAAAGTGGTCAGGGTACAAGAAGGCGGCGCAGCCAAAGCAGGTGATGGCAAAGGTGACGGCAAAGGCGATGCCAAGAAAGACGCCAAACCGGCAGGCGGCCACTGATTTGAACCCCTGACATGGCTCTAGAATGAACCCCAATTCCCAGGGGTCTTCAAGGAGCATTCATGTCAGCACCCATCCAAACCGAGGCCTACAGCCTTTTCTTGGCGCAGCAAGCTGTGCCCTTGGTGATGGACTCACCGCATTCCAGTCCCACCTTTCCACAAGACTTCAATGCCTGCTTGCCACTGGATGACTTGCGTGATGGCGAAGACGTGTTCATCGACGCGTTGTGGTCACACGCTCCCCAGCTCGGCGCCCATTTGTTGTTGGCCGAATTTGCCCGCACCTACATCGACCCCAATCGCCATGTAGGCGATGTCGACCTGTCCATGATCGATGGTGAATGGCCCCACACCTATGTGCCCAGTGGCAAAGCCAGCATTGGCAAGTCACTGATTTGGCGCACCTTGGACGATGGCCGCCCCATCTACGATCGCAAACTGAGCATTGACGAAGTGCAACAACGCATTCAA
This sequence comes from Comamonadaceae bacterium, assembly GCA_947451995.1. Taxonomy (GTDB): domain Bacteria; phylum Pseudomonadota; class Gammaproteobacteria; order Burkholderiales; family Burkholderiaceae_C; genus Limnohabitans_A. The sequence continues at coordinate 3,903 of CANGCI010000135.1, forward strand.
CGCTATGCCCTGCCCTACCAAGCGCAACTGCAAAAGCTGATTGACGCGCACCACCAAGCCTTTGGCGTTTGCTATCACATCAACTGCCATTCCATGAATGCCGTGAGCGGCAAGATGGGTGAAGGCGGTGCGGGCATTGCCCGCGCCGACGTGGTGCTGGGCGATCGCGATGGCACCACCTGCGATGCCGAGTTCACCCATTTGGTGAAAGATTTCATGCAAGGCTGCGGTTATGAGGTGAAGATCAACGACCCCTTCAAAGGCGTTGAACTGGTGCGCGCGTTTTCCAATCCTGCACAAGGCAAACACAGCCTGCAAGTTGAGCTGAACAAACGCTTGTACACCGATGCCACCGGACGCGGCAAAGGTGCCAGCTACGACAAGTTGGCACAAGATCTTCAACAACTCACCGCTGTGTTGGCGCAGTTCGCCAAATCCAAAGCTGCAAAGTGATCGCACCATGACCCTCTCGCCACCTTCACTCAAAGTTGAGCTGACCGCACCCGACATCAGCGCTTACCGCCAAAGCAATGTGGGCATTGACTACGTCACACGCCTCGACTCTGGCAAGCCCGGCCCACATGTCATTGTTCAGGCACTCACGCACGGCAACGAGTTGAGTGGCGCCATCACTTTGGACTATTTGTTCCAACAAAAATTTCAGCCCACCAGCGGTGTGGTGTCCTTTATCTTTGCCAACGTAGCAGCTTATGCCATGTGGGATCCGCAAAACCCCGATGGCAACCGCTACGTCGAAGAAGATTTCAACCGCGTCTGGTCTGACGAGGTGCTCAAGGGCCCCCGTGACAGCGTGGAGTTGCGACGCGCGCGCGAACTGGTAGCCTACATCGACACCGCCGACTACCTGCTCGACTTGCACTCCATGAGCGCGCCCAGTGCACCCTTGATGGTATGTGGCGTGCGTCCCCAAGGTGGGCAAAAATCAGTCAATCTCTCTGCCAAAATTGGCTTGCCCGAATGGCTGATGATGGACACCGGCCACGCCAATGGCCTGCGCATGATTGAGCGCGCAGCCTTTGGCGACCCCCACAAACACAACACGGCCATCTTGCTAGAAGCTGGCCAGCATTGGGAAAAAGCCTGCGAACAAATTGCCCGTGAAACCACACTGAAGTTTCTCAAAGTCACTGGCGTTGCAGATGCGCAATGGGTTGATGCACATTGCAGTTTGCCCCCCGTTGAACAAAAAGTGGTGCAAGTGACCGAGGGCTATGCCGCCAAGTCGCTCGACTTCGAATGGCTGGACGTCTACAACGGCTTGGAAGTGATTGAACAAGCTGGCAAAGCATTGGCCGAAGACGCCGGCCACACCCTGCGCACACCCTACGACAACGCCGTGTTGGTCATGCCCACACGCAGCAAACGCTTTGCGGTGGGCAACACCATGGTGCGCTTTGGCCGCATTGAAAGCCTGACCTGATGCGCGTCTTCTTTCGCAAAATCAACGCGGTGGGCGCCTTGGTGTCGGCCATCAAATTTTTTGTTCGCAAAAACAAAGACCGTACGTTTCGTCAAAAGGTTTACGCGCTGCTCCATGCCACGCCTTACTCGGGGCCCCTGCACCGCTACATTGACCAACTGATCATTTGGTCCGTGCTGGTCTCGGTGGTGTGCATCGTGTTGGAAACGGTGCCCGGCATCCATGCCATTTTCAAATACGAATTTGAAGTCTTGGAAATTGCGACCTTCTCCTTGTTTGCTGTTGAGTACTTGGCCAGAGCCTACGCAAGTTGCGAGTCGCCGCATTACAGCGATCCCGTCAAAGGTCGACTCAAATACCTGGTGAGCATTCCCGCCCTCATTGACCTGGTGTCCATCCTGCCCTACTTTTTGGGCCTCTTGCTCAACCAGTTCATGGACACCCGCTTCTTGCGAATTTTCAGGTTAACGCGCTTGCTCAAAGTCACGCGCTACACCGGCACCTTGAACACCCTGCTCAAAGCCATTCAACGAGAAAAACGCGTGCTGTTTGCTTCTGCGTTCATGATGCTTTTGCTGGTGGTGCTTACAGCCAGCTTGGGCTATGAGTTGGAACACGACGCGCAGCCCGACAAATTCAACACCATCCCAGATGCCATGTACTGGGCTGTGATCACCTTGGCCAGTGTGGGCTATGGCGACATCTCGCCCATCACGCCGCTGGGGCGCGCCATGACGGTGGTGATCAGCCTGATTGGCATTGGCATCTTTGCCATCCCCGCTGGCTTGATGGCCTCAGCCTTCACCGACCAATTGCGAATTGACCGAGAAACTTTCGAAAACGAGTTTCGCGACGTCCTGGCCCGTGGCCAAATCTCCCACACCGATCGCAATGCCCTTAACGCCGAAGCAGAGCGCTTACACCTCACGGAGCAAGACGTGAACCGCATCATGGAGCGGGTGAAGCATGAAATGACCGTCAAAGGCCATCTGGGCTTAGGGCACCTGAATGCCCAGCAAATCTTAGAGAAATACCGCCAAGAGGTCAGCGCCCTGCGCAGCCTGGTGCAAAGCGACGGCTTTGAAGAAGCCGAAGCCTTGATCCAAGATACGGGCCGAACCACCCCCTCAGAACGGGCTGTTTTAGTAGCATTGCGCAAATAAGGGCGCATTGCTCGCAAATGACCCCTTGCAATTTGCAGAACCGGCCTAAAATACGAGTCTTGGGGCTGCACTGGTTTCGACATGGGTTCGGACGCGTGGCAGGGCATGTCGAGGTTCTGATCCTCGTAAAACAGCAGAAAAAAAACTAACTGCAAACGACGAACGTTTCGCACTCGCCGCTTAATCCGGTGAGCCTTGCAACAGTTG
>CANGCI010000136.1 GCA_947451995.1 Comamonadaceae bacterium
CCGCAGAACCATAATTGAGTTGACCTGGATTTTTCTTGGCATAGGCCACAAACTCTTTGAAGTTTTTGGCGGGCACATCGGGGTGGATCACAAACACATTGGGCACTTTGGCGAGCAAAGTGACCGGCACAAAGTCTTTGTTGACGTCGTAGGGTTGATTCTTCAGCATGTACGGATTGACCGCCAAGGTGCCCACATGACCCAAGATGATGGTGTGTCCATCGGGTGCAGCCTTGGACACGTCCACCATGGCCGTGACGCCGGCGCCGCCGGGTTTGTTCTCAACATAGACACTGACGCCCAATTGCTTGGTGAGCTCGGCCGCCACAGAGCGCGCCACAATTTCGCTGGTGCCGCCAGGGGCAAAGGGCACCACAAAGCGAATGGCTTTGCTGGGCCAATTGCTTTGCGCTTGGGCACTGGAGGTTGCCAGGCCTAAACCACCCGTTGCCAATGCAGCGCCCATCGCCAAGGCACCGACTTCGCGGCGGTTGTACGTTTTTTCTTGTGTCATGTGTGTCTCCTTTGATGCAAACAGTTTAGTCACATCTTGCGTTCTTTGCCTTTTAGAACTGATAGCGGCGCAAACCACCGTCCACAGGAATCACGGCACCTGTGATGTAGCTGGCCAAGGGTGACGACAAGAAGGTCACCAAGTTGGCCATGTCTTCAGGTTCGCCATAGCGACCCATGGGAATTTCGTTTTCGCACTGCCACTGGCGGTATTCAGGGGTGTAGTTGCGGAAAATTTGCTCTGAATGAATGCGGCCTGGCGGAATGCAGTTCACGGTGATGCCGTGCGGTCCCACCATGCGTGACAAGCCCTTGGCCCAGCTGTGAATACCGGCCTTGGCGCAGAAAGCACCGTTGACGTGATCGGGCTCGCTCTTGCCCGTGATGTTGATGATGCGGCCCCATTTACGGGCAATCATCTGATCAATCAAGGCATCGGCCACTTGGCGAGGACGGTGAAAATTCAAGGTGATGGCTTCTTGCCAGGCTTCCTCGCTCACATGCAAATCTTTGAAGCTGCGTGAACCACCAGCGTTGTTGACCAGAATGTCGACATGACCCAAACCTTGAATGGCGGCAGCTGTGAGTTTGGCAGCGGCGTCTTCAGCATACAAGTCCGATTCAATGATCACTGGCTGCAAGCCACCAGAGGCCACAATTTCTTGCGCCAATTCCTCCAACTTTTCTTTGCGCCGTGCAGAGATGGCAACCTTCACACCTTCGGCAGCCAATGCTTTAGCAATACCGCGGCCGATGCCCACACTGGCGCCCGTGACCAGTGCTGTTTTGTTCTTGAGTTGCAAATCCATGATGCGATTCCGTCGATTGAAAGTTGGTGGATAAAAAGCGTTGCAAGCTTACCTAATTTTGAAAATGTTCAAGCTGCTTGGCAGCAATAAGCCTAAGCCAATTGTTTTTTTCTGCGCAGTGCAGATGATAAATGCTCATGGAACATGGCTGCGGCGGGTCGCAACGCAGCGCCTTGCTTGCGCAACAGACCCAAACTTCTAGAAATGGTGGGCTGCCTTAAGGGAAGGCCAATCACAGCGGCATGGTTCACGGGCAGGGCCATGCGTGGGACCGCGGCCAAGCCAAGGCCAGCCTCTACCATGCCCAACAAAGTACCAATGTGACTGACCTCAAAGGCAAAGTCGGGGTGCATGCCCGATTTGGTCATGGCATGGTCCAACAATTGACGGTTGCCGCTGCTGCGAGAAACAGAAATCAGTTGTTCTCCCTCGATCGCCGACCAGCTGATGGTTTTTTGCTTGGCCAGCGGATGGTCCCTTCTCATCGCCAAGACAAATGGATCGCTGTGAATGGCTTCAAACGTGATTTCTGGCATGAGATTGCTCATGAAGCCGATGCCGAAATCTGATTCACCCGATAAAACACTTTGCAAAGTCTGGTTCATCGACTCGTCAATCACACGAATACGGATGGATGGGTATTTGGCAGAAAAACTGCGAATAACCTGTGGCAGAAAATAAAGCGCCGCAGAAGGCACACAGGCAACCGTCACGCGACCACTTCGCGTGGCCGCAATGTCAGAAATACCCAGCATGGCAGATTCAAGGTCATCAATGGCCGAGCGCGCCCGGTCTAGAAAAACCCGACCCAAACTGGTCAACTCCACTTCCCGCGTGGTGCGATTGAACAAGCGAGTTCCGATGATGGACTCCAACTTTTCAATCCGCCGGCTGAGCGCAGGGGGCGACAAATGAATGTGATCGGCGGCTGAACGAAAGCTGCCACGTTCGGCTACAGCGATGAAGGCTTGCAATTGTTGCAAATCGAAATTGATGCGTTTCATGCATCAATCATATTAAAAATTGCACTTCAACAAAACAATTTTTTTCGCGAAGATCGGGGTCATTCGCTGAGCAGTGTTTGCATTCAGCGCCACCAAGGACCTCACATGATGACAATGAAAAAATGGATCGCAGCAATCTGTTTGCTGCCTGCAATGGCCGTTTGGGCTCAAACCGACAAACCGATCACCATCGTCGTTCCAACAGCGGCCGGCGGCGGCAACGACGCCATGGCACGCACGGTTGGACAAAAAATGAGTGTGCTGCTGGGTCGAACCGTGATTGTGGAAAACAAAGCTGGCGCCAACGGCGCTTTGGCGGCCGAGTACGTTGCACGCGCAGCACCCGACGGCAACACCTTGATGTTTGGTTACATTGCGACGCACGGCATGAACCCTGCCTTGCAAAAATTGCGTTACGACCCCATCAAAGACTTTGAGCCAGTGGGCCTGGTCGGTTACTCACCCACTGTTTTGGTCGTCAACCCCAAAGTGAAGGCCAAAGATGTCAAGGAATTGGTCAAGTTGCTCAAGGACAAGCCTGACGCTTACAGCTTTGCCTCTGCTGGCAATGGCACAGCACCCCACTTCACGGCAGAGTTGTTCAAACTGACCACCCAAACGCAACCCCTGCATGTGCCCTACAAAGGCTCAGCACCAGCCATTACAGACACCATTGGAGGTCAAACCCAATTGATGTTCCCCAGTCTTTTTACAGCCTTGCCTTACATCAAGTCAGGCAAACTCAACGGTCTGGCCATTGCGGGCGCGAAACGCTCAAGTGTCTTGCCTAACGTTCCCACTCTAAAAGAGCAGGGCATTGACGGCGTCGATGTAGAACAGTGGTACGGTTTTTTTGCACCCGCCAAAACGCCCAAAGAAACCATTGCCAAACTGAATCAAAGCTTGAACAAAGCGCTGACCGATCCTGAAATCATCAAACGTTTGGAAGGCCATGGTGCCGACGTTGAGTCGGGCACACCCGAGCAGCTGGGTGATTTGGTTAAAAATGATCTGGCCAAATGGCGCAGCGTGGTTCAACGCGCCAAACTACAAGCGGATTGATGATGACCCATCGCAACATCCCATGCGTGTTGATGCGCGCAGGAACGTCTCGCGGGCCTTTCTTTCTTCGTGAATGGCTACCAGACAACGATGCTGAACGCGATCAAGCCTTGATTGGCGCGATTGGCGCCTCCGATCCTTTGCAACTGGATGGACTGGGCGGTGGCAGCACTTTGAACAGCAAAGTCGCCATCGTCTCGCCTTCCCAAAAGCCCGGCTGCGACTTGGATTATTTGTTTGCGCAAGTAGGCGTGGGCCACCAATCGGTCGACACACGGCCTAATTGCGGCAACATGTTGGCCGGCGTAGCACCCTTTGCAATTGAGCAAGGACTGATTGAAGCGCAAGAAGGCACCACCACCGTTCGCATTCACAACGTCAACACGGGCGCCACCATTGAGTCAACGGTTTGCACGCCAGGTCGCAAAGTCACTTACGAAGGCGACGCACGCATTGACGGCGTTGCTGGCACCGCCGCACCCATCTTGCTGAATTTCTTGGACGCCTGGGGCGCAGTGACTGGCAAAGTTTTCCCCACAGGCAATCGCATTGACGTTGTCGATGGCTTAGAGATCACTTGCATTGATGCCGCCATGCCTTTGATGATTTTGCGTGCGAAAGACATGGGCGTGACGGGACGTGAACGACCCGCTGAATTGGACGCCAACCGCCCACTTTTGGAACGAATTGAAAAACTCCGACTTGAAATGGGGCGGCGCATGGGCTTGGGCGATGTCACAAACAGCGTGATTCCCAAACCTGTCTTGGTGAGTGAGGGGGACCAAGCTGACAGCATTGTTTCCAGATATTTCACACCGCACAAATGCCACATGTCACACGCGGTCACAGGGGCCATTGGCGTGGTGACCGCTTTTGCCATGCCCGGCACTGTGGCCAGTGGCATCACACGCAAATCAGGCCGGCATCCATTGTCAGTGGTGCACCCGCAAGGACAAATTGATTTGGACGTTGAACTCACAGGCGAAGGCGTCAACCTCAATGTGGTGCGTGCAGCCTTGGTACGAACTGCTCGAAAAATCATGCAAGGCGAATTGCATTTGCCGCAGTACGTGTTTCCAAGTCCAAGCTCAGAAAAAATTGAAGCACAGAAATTGGCAGACCACTACCCACAGCACGAGGTCAAAATCATTGTACCCACCAGTGCTGGGGGCGGTAACGACACCATGGCGCGCATCATCACGCGCAAAATTGGCCCCTTGTTAGGCAATGTGGTGAGCGTGGACAACCGCACAGGCGCTAACGGCAGCGTGGCCGCAGAGTATGTTGCAGCTTCTCAGCCCGATGGTCACACACTGATGTTTGGCTACATCGCAACGCATGGCATCAACCCCGTGATGCAATCGCTGCGCTACAACCCTGAGCAAGACTTTGCACCTGTCGGCATGGTCGGTTACTCGCCCACACTGCTGATTGTGAATGCGGCCTTGCCTGTTCGGAATTTTCAAGACTTCATGGACCTGATGAGGACCACCGACAAGCCCTTGAACTATGCCTCAGCAGGCGAAGGCACCATTCCGCACTTGGCCGCGGAAATGCTTCGCAGAACACTGTCAGTTGAAGGCTCAAGCTTGACTGCGGGTGAACACCATGCAGGCGCAGCGCCAGCCATCAACGCCTTGGTGCGCGGCCAAGCCCAATGGATGTTTCCTAGTTTGTTCAGTGCCTTGCCTTACCTGAAGAGTGGCAAGGTCAAAGCACTGGCCATTGCCACACCCAACCGCCTCACAGAATGGCCTGACATTCCTACCTTGTCAGAATGGGGATTGGACGATTTCGACCTGACGCAGTGGTACGCCTTGTTTGCCCCAAGTGGCACCTCACCTGAGATTGTGGACAAGATCAATCAAACACTGAATGAAGTGCTGAACGATCCCGAAGTGCGCGCAAGAATGGCGCAAGACGGTGCCCAGGTCAAGCCCGGAACACCGCAACAACTCTTACGCCATGTACAGACTGAAATTCAACGATGGCGAAAAGTCATTGCCAGCACGGGCTTGTCGACACACAGTCAAGTTGAGACAGCGGAAGCCTGAGTTTTCAAACCGCTTCTTGTTGTCGCTTTACTCTGAAGCGGAACAAGGGGCGGCATCAGGCACACCCAACTTGCGCAAGATCCAGCCCATCGGACACACGTTGCTGAAACCAAACTGAAACAAGTTGGCGCCCACAAAGGCTGTAAAGGCCAAGGCCCACGAACTGACAAACAGCGGGCTGCCCTCAATGCCCAGAGCCAGTGAGGTCAAGATAAATAAACCGGCAATGATGCGGATGTAGCGTTCAACAGTCATACAGACTCCTTCGGTTGGAACAATGAAAAATAGAGCACAGGAATCACCACCAAGGTGAGCAGGGTGGACACCAAAATGCCAAAGATGAGGGACACCGCCAAGCCATTGAAGATGGGGTCGTCCAGAATAAAAAACGCACCAATCATGGCGGCCAAGCCGGTGAGCACAATGGGCTGCGCACGCACAGCGGCCGATTGAATGACGGCTTCTTTGAAGACCATGCCCTGCGCCACTTGCAGCTCAATAAAGTCCACCAACAAGATGGAGTTGCGCACGATGATGCCGGCCAAGGCAATCATGCCAATCATGCTGGTTGCAGTGAACTGAGCGTTGAGTAAAGCGTGGCCAGGCATCACGCCAATCATGGTGAGCGGAATGGGCGCCATGATCACCAAGGGGGTGAGGTAGCTCTTGAACTGCGCCACCACCAAGAGATAAATCAGCATCAAACCGACGCCATAGGCTGCACCCATGTCACGGAATGTTTCATAGGTGATTTGCGATTCACCATCCCATTTGATGGCGTACTCACGGTAGGTGTCGCTGGGCTGTTGCGTCCAGTACTCGCCCAATTCACCTTGGCCTGCCAATGCAGCATTCTTCAGGTTTGAACGAATGCCAAACAAACCATACAAGGGTGAGTCTTGCGAGCCCGCCATGTCACCCATGACATAGCTCACGGGCAGCAAGTCTTTGGTGAACAGCGGCTTTTGAATCACGCCCGATTTGACTTCCACCAATTCAGACAAAGGCACCAGCTGACCATTGGCGGCACGCAGGGGCAAGGCCAACACATCTTTCAAACCCACTTGCGAAGAAATGGGCAATTGCAAACGCACGGGCACAGGCATTTTGCTGATGCCATCGTGCAGGTATGTGGCGTCTACGCCTTGCAGTGCGCCTTGTACCGTTTGCGCAATGGCACTGACCGAGATGCCCAACGTTTCGGCACGCTGTCGGCGCACTTGCAGCCATTGCCTGGGGGCATCGGCCTTGAGAGAGGTGTCAACACCC
>CANGCI010000137.1 GCA_947451995.1 Comamonadaceae bacterium
ATGAAGTTCGGGGTAGTGCACCCGAACACCTGCTTTTTGACAGGCTTGGTTCAACTGCAGACGCAAGGAACGATTGGCCCCTACACCGCCAGCCACCACCAAACGGCGCATGCCCGTCGCTTTCAGTGCCGCCATGGATTTCTTTACCAGCACCTCCACAATGGCTGCTTCTGTGGACGCAGCCAAGTCCGCCTTGTGCGTCGTGCTGGCATCATGCAAGCTAGCGCCCAATTTATTAGCCTGCGTCAGCACGGATGTTTTGAGTCCAGCAAACGAGAAATCAAAATCACCACTGTGCAGCAAAGGACGCGGCAATTTGAAGGCTTGTGGATTACCACCCTCCGCACACCGAGACAATGCAGGGCCGCCTGGGTAGCCGAGTCCCATCAGCTTGGCCGATTTGTCAAAGGCCTCACCGGCCGCATCGTCCACTGTTTCACCCAAGATTTCATAAGAGCCGACAGCTTCCACGCGCATCAATTGCGTGTGTCCACCCGACACCAACAAAGCCACGAAGGGAAATTCAGGGGGGTCCTCGCTTAAAAAAGGCGACAGCAAGTGGCCTTCCAAGTGGTGAACACCCAAAACGGGTTTGTTCAATGCCGCACCCAATGCACATCCCACACCGGCCCCCACCAGCAAAGCACCCGCCAAGCCGGGGCCGCGTGTGTAGGCGACCACATCCACCTGGTCCAATTCAACTTGCGCATCCTTCAACACTTCACGGGTTAAAGGAATCACCCGCTTGATGTGGTCACGGCTGGCCAACTCGGGCACCACCCCACCATAGGCTTGGTGCATGTCAATCTGGCTGAACAGCGCATGCGACAGCAGGCGCGGCGCGCCAGAGGCTTGGGTTTCGACCAAAGCCACACCGGTTTCATCGCAAGAAGACTCAATTCCAAGAAAAAGCATAGGTAAAGAGTTTATGCGATGCCTTGCAGGCGACGGTTTTACAACCAGCATGCCCTTTGGCTGGCGCATAAATTGCGTAAGCATTCAAAGTCAGCCCTGCCCATTCTGACTTTTCCCCAGATCAATGATTCAAACTTCTAAGTCCAAGAAACCCAAACCACCAGAGGCCCTGCGCATCGTGGTGGTCGCGCCAGACTTGGAAGTCACAGATCCAGAGGACGACCACGCCATTTCCCAAGCAAAACGCTCCCGCGCCTTGCGCATTGGTTTGCTTGAGAATGGCTTTAACCTGATTGCGTCCTTGCCAGCCGATGTCTTTTTGGCTGACCGCATTGCACAGCTGCAACCCGACTTGATCATCGTCGATGCGGAATCAGAAGCACGCGATGCACTTGAGCACGTTGTATTTGCCACGCGCGATGCGCGTCGTCCCATCGTCATGTTCACGGACGACAGCGACACCAGCCACGTGAAAGACGCCGTTGCGGTAGGCGTTTCTGCTTACATCGTGGATGGCTTGGCAAGTTCTCGCATCAAACCCATCTTGGACGTGGCCATGGCACGCTTTGAGTACGAAGAGCGCCTGCGACAAGAACGAGACCAGGCCCGCAGTGATTTGCAGGACCGTACCTTGATTGACCGCGCCAAGGCACTTTTGATGAATCACCAAGGCTGCACGGAAGAGCAAGCTTTTTCGAAATTGAGAAAAGTGGCCATGGACAAAGGCCTCAAATTGGGAGAGGTGGCCCAACGAACCTTGGACATGGCAGATCTCCTGAAATCATAAAGCCGCGTCTCTTCCAAGCAATTCTTGAACATGCTGGCTGCGCATTCTTTTGGTGCAAGGCGCTCAATTTAAAGTGCGCCAATCCCTAGCTTGGGGCGCTCAAGACCATCGAATCGAAGATTTTCAGATGGCACAGGTATTGCAATCGACTTGAAGCAAGAGCCTGCGAAGGTTCAGGACAAAGGCGTCCCCACCCGTTCATTCCATTGAACGTGGTGAGGACGCCTTTGTCGTTTCTGCCCCATTTTTAACTTGTGAGAGGAACCCTGCCATGACCGATATTTTGGAGACCCCTATGAGCCGACGCAATGTTCTGCAAGCCGCTACAGCCGGCGCATTGACCATCGCCCCCGCTTTGCGCGCAGCTGTTTACGCACAAGGCTCTGACAAACCCGAAAAAGAAGAAGTCCGCATTGGCTTTATCCCTCTCACCGATTGCGCCAGCGTCGTCATGGCCTCCGTTTTGGGCTTTGACAAAAAATACGGCGTCAAAATCATTCCTACCAAAGAAGCCAGCTGGGCCGGTGTTCGTGACAAGCTGGTCAATGGTGAATTGGACTTTGCCCACGTCTTGTATGGCTTGATTTATGGCGTTCATTTGGGTACCTCGGGCCCCAAGAAAGACATGGCCATTTTGATGACCTTGAACCAAAACGGTCAGGCCATCACGCTGTCCAAGAAACTGTCTGACAAAGGTGCCGTCGACGCTGCCAGCTTGGCCAAGCTGATGGCAACTGACAAACGTGAGTACACCTTTGCACAAACCTTCCCAACAGGAACCCACGCCATGTGGCTTTACTACTGGCTGGCCAGTGTGGGTGTCAACCCGTTGAAAGACGCCAAAGTGATCACGGTTCCACCACCCCAAATGGTGGCCAACATGCGGGTTGGCAACATGGACGGCTATTGCGTCGGCGAACCTTGGGGTCACCGCGCCATTGCAGATGGCATTGGCATCACAGCTACCACCACGCAAGACATCTGGCCCGATCACCCAGAAAAAGTTTTGGGCACAACTGCCGAATTCGCCAAGAAATATCCCAACACTGCACGTGCTGTCACAGCCGCCATTTTGGAAGCCAGCAAGTGGATTGACGCCGGTCTGCAAAACAAAATGAAAATGGCTGAAACCATTGCCGACAAAGCCTACGTCAACACCAGTGTCGACGTCATCAACCAACGCATTTTGGGACGCTATCAAAATGGTTTGGGCAAAACATGGGATGACAAAAATCACATGAAGTTTTATGCCGATGGCAACGCGACATTCCCCTACCTGTCAGATGGCATGTGGTTCTTGACGCAACACAAGCGTTGGGGCTTGCTCAAAGATCACCCCGACTATTTGAATGTGGCCAAGCAAATCAATCACATCGACATCTACAAACAAGCGGCCATGGCCAGCAACACACCTGTTCCCAAAGATGCCATGCGCACCAGCAAGTTCATGGACGGCGTGGTGTGGGACGGCAAAGATCCCAAGAAATACGCAGACAGCTTCAAAGTCAAAGCTTAAGGATTTCGAATGCCCACTTTCCATTTCAAAACCATTGTGCTGCGAGTGCTGCCACCCCTCTTGGGCATGGCATTTCTTGTCGGTATTTGGGGCTTGGTCTCGTTCAGCAGCACCAACAATTTCCCCTCCCCCAAAGAAACCTTGGTTCAAGCCATCCAAGTTTTCAGCGATCCGTTTTACAGCAATGGCCCCAACGACCAGGGCGTGGGCTGGAATATTTTGAGTTCTCTCAAGCGGGTGGCCATGGGATTTGGTTTGGCAGCATTGGTGGGCATTCCCTTTGGCTTTTTGATTGGCCGATTCGAGTTTCTCTCGAACATGTTCAACCCCTTGATCAGCCTGTTGCGACCTGTTTCACCTTTGGCCTGGTTGCCCATTGGCTTGTTGGTTTTCAAAGGCGCCAACCCTGCCGCCATTTGGACCATCTTCATTTGCTCCATTTGGCCCATGGTGATCAACACGGCTGTGGGTGTTCAACGTGTTCCGCAAGACTACATGAACGTAGCGCGTGTTTTGAATTTGTCTGAATGGAAGATTGTCAGCAAGATTTTGTTCCCTGCTGTCTTGCCTTACATGTTGACAGGTGTGCGCTTGGCTGTTGGCACAGCATGGCTGGTCATTGTGGCCGCAGAGATGCTGACAGGCGGCGTAGGCATTGGCTTCTGGGTTTGGGATGAATGGAACAACCTGAACGTTAAAAACATCATCATTGCAATCTTTGTGATTGGTTTGGTGGGATTGATTTTGGAATATGCCTTGATCAAGTTGGCCACCGCATTTACTTTTGAAGAGGTGCGCTCATGAATTTGAACCTCTCATCCAAGTTCCTTGAAATTCAAGGTGTAGCGCAAACTTTCAAAACCAGCAAAGGCGATTTTCCTGCACTGCGTGACATCGACCTCACAGTCGCCAAAGGCGAGTTTGTGGCCTTGATTGGACACTCCGGCTGCGGCAAATCCACCTTGCTCAATTTGATTGCTGGCTTGACCACACCCACGCAAGGCAATTTGATTTGCGCCAACCGTGAAATCTCGGGTCCTGGTCCTGAGCGCGCTGTGGTATTTCAAAACCACTCTTTGCTGCCTTGGCTCACTTGTTTTGAAAATGTCTACTTGGGCGTCGAGCGCGTGTTTGGCAACAACGGACGCGTCGATGGCAAAACCAAAGAAAACGTGGCGCAATTGAAAGCACGTACCGACGCCGCCCTTGACATGGTGGGTTTGTCGCATGCCGCGCAAAAGCGTCCTGGTGAGATCTCTGGCGGCATGAAGCAACGTGTGGGCATTGCCCGTGCCTTGGCCATGGAGCCTCAAGTTCTCTTGATGGACGAACCCTTCGGCGCACTGGACGCACTCACACGCGCCAAACTACAAGACGAACTGCTGGCCATTGTGGCCAACACACAAAGTACGGTGGTCATGGTGACACACGATGTCGATGAGGCTGTGCTGCTGTCTGACAAGATTGTGATGATGACCAATGGCCCTGCCGCCACCATCGGCGAAGTTTTGCAGGTTGACTTGCCGCGTCCCCGCTCACGCGTTGAACTGGCTGACGATCCACGTTATCTGGGTTACCGCAAAGCCGTGATTGATTTCCTCTATACAAGACAAGCACACGTGGAGAAAGCATGAGCAAAATGAAATTGGTCATGGTGGGCAACGGCATGGCTGGCGTCCGCACCTTGGAAGAACTTCTCAAACTGGCGCCTGATATATTTGACATCACGGTCTTTGGCAGTGAGGTGCACCCCAACTACAACCGAATTTTGTTGTCCCCCGTTTTAGCGGGCGAACAAACACTGGATGAAATCATTCTGAACCCCCTCACGTGGTACCAAGCGAATGGCATTGAATTGCACACCGGTTGCACGGTCACGCAAGTTGACCGGGTGAAGCGTGAAGTCCACGCCCAGAACTTAGATGGCAGCACGGTGGTCAAACCCTACGACCGTTTGCTCTTGGCCACTGGCTCCAACCCCTTCATGCTGCCCATTCCTGGCAAAGACTTGAAAGGTGTTCTGGCTTATCGCGACATCGCCGACACCCAAGCCATGATTGAAGCCGCCAAGCAGTACAAAGAGGCGGTGGTGATTGGCGGTGGCTTGTTAGGCCTTGAAGCAGCCAATGGCCTCATGAAGCGCGGCATGCAAGTGACGGTGGTGCATGGCGCTGAATGGCTGATGGAGCGTCAGCTCGACAAAGTGGCTGGCGGCTTGCTTCAAGAGTCACTGGAAGAGCGTGGCATGAAGTTTTTGATGCGCGCCCAAACGCAAGAACTCAAATCGGATGAAGACGGCCGCGTCAGTGCCGTTTGTTTCAAAGATGGCTCGCACGTCAATGCGCAATTGGTGGTGATGGCGGTCGGCATCCGGCCCAACACAGCATTGGCTGAGAGCATGCGTCTGCATTGTGATCGCGGCATTGTGGTCAGCGACACACTGCAAACCATCACAGACCCCCGGATCTACGCTGTGGGTGAATGTGCCAGCCACCGCGGGATTGCCTACGGTCTGGTGGCACCGCTGTTCGAACAAGGCAAAGTGTTGGCCACCCATTTGGCACAAATGGGCATTGGCCGCTACACCGGCTCTCTGACTTCCACCAAACTCAAAGTCACTGGCATTGATTTGTTCTCTGCCGGCGACTTCATGGGCAACAACGGCGCCGCCACACCCGGCTTGGCCGACGACACAGAGGAAATCATCCTCAGCGACCCGCATGAGGGCGTGTACAAAAAATTGGTCATCCGCAACGATCAATTGGTGGGCGCTTGTTTGTTTGGCGACACCGTCGATGGCAGCTGGTATTTCAAGCTGTTGCGAGAAGGCCGCAGTGTGGCTGACATTCGAGACAAACTGATGTTTGGTGAGTCCAACATTGGCGATGTGGGTCACGAAGGTCATAGCAAAGCGGCCAGCATGCCCGATGAAGCTGAGGTGTGCGGCTGCAATGGCGTGTCCAAAGGCAGCATCTGCAAAGCCATCCGCGAGAAAGGTTTGTTCACTTTGGACGAAGTGCGGAAACAAACCAAGGCCAGCGCGTCTTGCGGCTCATGCACGGGTTTGGTAGAGCAAATTTTGATGTTCACGGCGGGCGGCGACTACTCGGCCACACCCAAGAAAAAAGCGATATGCGCTTGTACAGACCACAGTCATCAAGAAGTTCGTGATGCCATTCGCGATGAGAAGCTACTGACACAATCTGCTGTGTTCAAATTCTTAAATTGGCGCACCGAAGATGGTTGCCCTACCTGCAGACCGGCCATCAATTACTACCGCTTGAGCAGTTGGCCCAAGGAAGCGCAAGACGATACCCAAAGTCGTTACATCAACGAACGCAGCCATGCCAACATTCAAAAAGATGGCACCTACAGCGTCATCCCTCGCATGTGGGGCGGCGAAACCACAGCCGATGAACTGAGACGCATTG
>CANGCI010000138.1 GCA_947451995.1 Comamonadaceae bacterium
ACCACGATCATCTTGCAGCCGTTTTATTTGGCATGCAACATGTGCAACATGCTGACGGGGTGCGCCTCAGCGGCGTTGGAGCCAATGTACAAAGCGCACTTGCTGTTTTGCATGTCGTTGTACGAATTGGTCATGGCGCCGTAGCCCCATGTATTGGCCACACCCGCCACTGTGGTGGAGTGGCAAATGCGCGCCTGGTGGTCGGTGTTGTTGGAGCCCCAGAAGCTTACGAATTTGCGCATCAAATAGGCTTGTTCGTTGTTGTGCTTGGAGGAGCCAATGAAGTACACGCTGTCGGGGCCGCTGGCTTTGCGCAGCTCAAGCATGCGCTCACTGATTTCAGTGAGGGCCGTGTCCCAGCTGATGCGCTCGTATTTGCCGTTGACCAATTTCATGGGGTAACGCAAACGGTATTCGCCGTGGCCGTGCTCACGCAGTGCAGCGCCTTTGGCGCAATGGGCACCCAAATTGATAGGTGAATCAAAGACTGCTTCTTGGCGAACCCAGACGCCATTTTCAACAACAGCGTCAACCGCGCAACCCACTGAGCAGTGGGTACAAACGGTGCGCTTCACTTCAACCTTGCCAGCGCCAATGTTGGCGCCACCTTGCGTGCCCGCTTGGGCTTTTTTCACCAAGCTCAGTTGAGAAGCGGCCAAGCCAACGCCAACCCCTAAGCCTGAACGGCGCAGGAAAGTGCGTCGATCGAGTGTGGGCAATGCCTGTGTGAGGCCGCGGCGCAAACTGTGCACGAACGGCGAAGCTGAAGCACCTGCGGTGCCAGAATTCTTTTTGGTCAACAACATGAAACTCTCCAGAGGAGGTGAGTGTTTGAGAAAGGACTTAGACCAAGGTGGTCTTGTAATAACGCTTGACGTGCTCGGAGAGCTCGTAGCCACCGCCCCGTTCGGGTTTGGCTTTTTGCATGATTTGGGGCGCCAAGTCTTTCACTTGGGGTAAAAAGCTAGTTGCAGCGGCCACAGCACCAACTGTGCCTGCACCAGCGAACAATGTGCGACGAGAAACTTTGGGGTTTTGCGTACTCATGAATGTTTCCTTGAAAGATGCTTAGGAAATACTTTGCATACGTGGGCGATGTTAACAGTTCGCCTTACGCCGGCAATGGGGAAACCCTTATATTTGTGAGCCTAAGGGTTTGACATTTTTTTCAGGTCAGCAAGTCAAAACCTTGCGTCTCGATATTCAAAAATGCCTGGGTGAAAGCTGCCAGTTGCGCTAAGAATTGCGCCCTGGGATGCTTCAAGATGACATCCAGCATCTCTTGAGTCCAAGGCTGAACGTGCTTTGCAAAGAACTCACGTTGCTGCGTGAGGTTGGAAACGGCCACATCGTCACCCGCAATCAGATAGCGCATCACTTCGCAAAGGCACGCAAAATGGTCCTCGGTTTCCGACATGCTGTCGTCGCGCTCCAAACCTAGCGCGGCCAAATCTTCACGCAGTCTGGCAACCGGTTTGTCGTTGAGAAAACCACTCACGTAATGTGAGGCGTAAAGGTAAATTTCAGGCTTGCCCACACCCCCAAACAATTGGTTGTACTCCGAAGCAATGTCAGCATCAGTTGACACTCGCGATGCAGCAACAAGTTGACGCCATGGCTCTTCTAAAAATCCACCGGCCACTGGCGCATCCGTCACAGCAACGCGCAGTTGTGCCAACAAATCAGGAGTGGGCACTTGATAAAACAATTGGGCCAGCAAGCCATAAATTTCAGCGCGTGCCGTTTCTTCATCTAGGGCTGAGGACGATGACAGATTGGAAGTCATTTGGATTTCTTCAAGATTTGGGAGGGATGTTGGCAATCTTGGCCTCATCCGAATTGGAATAGATGTCGATGACGCGGCAATCGCCACACATCTTGAGGCGCTCCAATGCGGCACCTTGGAACATGCTGTGGCCCGCCAATTTGCCCAACATGGCCTCGATGGCCTTGAGGGTGCCAAAAGGTTTGCCACACTTCACACAACCATAGGGTTGAGATTGGTTCAAGACTTGCGCTTGCTTGCGCTCGGGCGTGCGCAAGAAACGTGGCACCAACTCAATTGCGTCTTCGGGGCACGTGGTGGCACACAAGCCGCACTGCACACAGTTCTTCTCAATGAACCGCAGTTGCGGCAAATCGGGGTTGTCTTGCAATGCGCTGGCTGGACAAGCGCTGACACAGCTAAGACATAAAGTGCATTTGTCGGCATTGACTTTCAAAGCACCTAAAGGGGAGGCTGCAGGCAAGGCAATGGCGCTGTTGCTGGCCTGCAATGCCGAGGGCGCATGCTCGCTCAAGTGGTCCAATGCCAATTCAAGGGTGCTGCGCTTTTCGGGGGCGACGGCGTACTTGGCATACACGGCCGGCACTTGCTTCTTCCATTTGGCTTGTGCTTTTGCAGCGCCATTGGCTTGCAAACTAGCGTCTAAGTCCATGCCGTTTTTGGCACGCACAATTTGAAAATGAATGCCTTCGTAGCCCAGGCCCGCCAACAAACTCTGGGCGACGGCCATTTGCGCCTCAAGCCCTTCCAAGTATTGTGGTGCTTCTTCGTGTGTGCAGAGCACCAAGACTTGATGCGCACCATAGGCCACTGCCGTTAGCCAAACTTCCAAACCCAAACTGGCGGTGTGCCACAAAGACATGGGAATGACATTGGCGGGGATGCCCTTGGCCAACTTGAGTTGCGCCGCACGGCCTAACTCTTCCACCACATTGAGTCCAGCCTCTTGACTGTGCAACATCAGCACAGCATCTTTGCCACCCGCCGCATGGTAGGTAGACAACAGCGTTTTGATTTTCGAACCTTGCTCTTGTGCCTTGGGGTAGGCATACGTCAAAGCGCCCGTAGGACACACGGTGGTACACGCGCCACAACCCACGCACAAATTGGGGTTGACCTTAATTTGTTGACGCGACTTGTCGCTTGAAATGGCCTCAGCTGAACAAATGTCGACGCAGGCATTGCAGCCGACAGTTTCGTTGCGGCTGTGTGCACAAAGTTTTTGTTTGTAAACAAAGAACTTGGGTTTTTCAAACTCGCCCACCATGTCGCGCAACTTGATGAGCGTCGCCAGATCCTGGCCGTTCCATTTGAAATAACCTTGAGGTGGCGCGTGTTGCAAAAACTGCGGACCTGTCGTGCCTGCAGGGCGGAGGTCCAAAATGAGGTCGAATTTTTCGGAAGCTTCTGTGGGAACACGACTGAAATCAATGGCCCCTGCAGATTGGCAAACCTTGACGCACACGCGGCTGTCATTGCACACGCTCATGTCGATCTGGTAATCCAAACCAATGGCGTTCTCGGGGCAGGCCTCCACACAAGCATTGCAGCGTGTGCACAAATCCAAGTTGATGGGGTTGTTGTCAGACCATGACACGTCAAAGGCGCCCAACCAGCCGCTCAATGATTTCAATTCGCCAGCGATCACTGGGTATTGACGCTCTTGCGAGCCACCTGCTTCACCAGCACCCTGCGCAAAGATCACCACTTGCAAGACATCGGCCACCATGGCAGCAGCCTTTTCAGCTTGATCGAGAGGCCCAATGATCAACAAGCGCCCTTCGCTTTTGAAAGGTACGACTGGCACAGGGTCGGGTTCAGGCAGATGGGCTGCTGCCAATAGCGCAGCCAGTTTGGGGGAGGCGTTTTGTGCATCGCCGCTCCAGCCGCCAGCCTCACGGATGTTCACAAATTTGATGGGGGACGTTGCACCTTCTGTTTGTGAAGCCAACTCAGAGAAAAGCTTTTTCTCTTGGGTGCATGCCACCACCACTTCTTGACCCGATTGAATGGCCGTCTGAAATGAACCCGCTTCTCGGCGGCAAAGTGTGCTGTGCAGTGTGAGCGATTCACCCAGCGCCTGACCCAGCTTCTGGGTCTGCAGGGGCATGGTTTGATTGCAATCGCAAATGAGTGTGGTCATGTTGTACCGAGTTGTTTTCTAGGGGCTCAGGATTATCTGTGTCGGAGGTGCTGGACTGTGCCACATCTTCGGGGGCTTTCACCAAACCCAAAAATTGCGCACCCACCATTTTGGCCAGCATGCCAGCGGGCAAAGGGTCTGGTGTGTTGTAGTCGCCAATGTAAATGTCCAAACCGTCCATCACGTTGTAGTGGGGGTCGGTGAAGAGTTTTTTCATGGCCGCATTGCGAACTTCTGGCGAGACGCCTTGCGTCATGAACGTCGAAAAATCAGAATCTGGTGTCAGTTGCTCGACATCCGACAATGTGGGCAATTTGGGTGGCTCAGCAGCAGGGTCGGCCGCTTCAGGCTTGACATTGACCACAGAAACTTCGCTGTTCTGTACAGAGGGCTGCGGTTTGTCTTGCGCTTTGTTTGGACTGATGTCTTCTTCAGCCAAGCCCAACTTCACCGCCTGTTTGCGCTGCGACCAACGGCTGAAAAAACCACCCGAATTCTCAGTCATGCGCCATCCACCTTGCGGCCAGAGCGATCGCTGGTGGTGACCTTGGCGGGTTGACCAAAACGATCGGTGAGCGCTTGAAAACTTTGCGGCCGCTGGCGGCGCTTCACCTCAGGGGTGTAATGTTCGTTGGCAAACTCACGCACCCATTCAACAATGTCAGGTGACGCAGGAACCTGCTCGATGGTTTCCTGCGCATCTAGCCATCGGCCAGCATCGTGATAACTGAGCGAGACACGTTCGGGCACGGCCACCAGATCG
The DNA here is from genome assembly GCA_947451995.1 of Comamonadaceae bacterium. Classification (GTDB taxonomy): domain Bacteria; phylum Pseudomonadota; class Gammaproteobacteria; order Burkholderiales; family Burkholderiaceae_C; genus Limnohabitans_A. Next base: position 4,693 of record CANGCI010000138.1, read on the forward strand.
TCGCTCAAGACAGCTTGCTCTTCCATGCGCCACATCACAAAGAAACAGGGATCGGGCGAGGTGACGTTCAAAAGGTAGCCTTCTGCATCGTCTGGATACAACTCAACTTTGAAATTGGGAAACAGCCACAACGCACCATCCTCACCCTCGCGCAGGCACTTGGGGTGCTTGCCGAAGCCTTCTTCTTGGGTCGTGACGTCGTCCAAAATCCAGCGCCATGTCTGCCACTTGGCCATGTCACCCTGCACGCGCTCACGGCGCATGACAACGGCAACATCGATGAAGGGTCTGGAACTCATGCGCGGATAGTACCAATGAATCAAAGTCATTGGTGCTTGTCCGCCTTTCAAGCGACTTGAAACTTCTGAAATTTACTGGCGGTTCAGAAGTTGGGATTCGAAACTCAATAAGTTTCGAGGTGCAAACGGCCTTCTTTTTTGAGCGTAGCGCCCACCTGGTCCCAGTTCAGCCCAGCCTGCGTGGCCACGTCGTGCAATGCCAAAACCACGCCCTCTTCCATGCTCTTCAAACCGCACACATAGAAGTAAGTGTTGGGATCTTTGAGGAGCGCCACCAAATCGACAGCCCGCTCGCGCATGGCGTCCTGCACATAACGCTTAGGCTGACCTGGCGTGCGTGAGAAAGCAAAACTGATGTCTATGAAATCTTTGGGCAACTTTTGCAGCGGGCCAAAGTAGGGCAACTCTTCTTGGGTGCGGGCACCAAAGAACAACATGAGTTTGCCTCCCTCAAACTTACCGGTTTGACGCAAACGACGGCGCCACTCGGTCATGCCGCGCATGGGTGCACTGCCAGTACCGGTGCAAATCATCACGATGTTGGACTTGGGATGGTTGGGCATCAAGAAGCTGTTGCCAAACGGACCAATCACTTGAATCGTGTCGCCCACCTTGACATCGCACAAATAGTTGGAGCACACGCCTTTGACCGGCTTGCCGTCGTGATCTTCCACCACGCGCTTCACCGTCAAAGACAAATTGTTGTAACCCGCGCGCTCGCCATTGCGGGGGCTGGCAATGGAGTACTGGCGTGCATGGTGTGGCTTGCCAGAAGCATCCACACCCGGCGGCACAATGGCCACAGACTGGCCTTCTAAAACTGGGAACGGCATGCTGCCGAAATCAATCACGATGTGATGGGTTTCGTTGGACGTACCGGCTTCATTCACTTTGAAGTTGCCCACCACGGTGGCTTGTGTGGGCGTTTTGGGACCATACAAGTTGGTGTACGCGTGCGCTGCGGACCAAGGTGGCAATGTGGAGCCGTAAGCCGCAGAATTAAAAACGGCTTCTCCAGAAGCATTGACCGCTTGTGCGGGTGCAGCCTCTACGGCAGGGGAAGAAGCAACAGCTTGACTGTCCACACCCATGGCTTGAAGGTCAGCATCGCTCAAGGCAGCTGGCAAATCATCCCAAGTCAATTGCTCTTCAATGGAATAGGCCTTGGCCTTGGGCATGCTGCGCCAGTTGTCAATCGAGCCGGTGGGGCAAGGTGGCACACAGGCCATGCACAGATTGCATTTTTCAGCATCAACCACATAGTTGCGAGAGTCGTGCGTGATGGCGCCAACGGGGCAAGTGGCCTCGCAGGTGTTGCAACGAATGCAGATCTCGGGATCAATCAGGTGTTGCTGAATTAAAACGGCTTCTGTGGTCATGGCGTGTGGGTGGGATCTTTTCAGATCTCAGTTAAAACGAACGTAGTCGAAGTCTACAGGCTGACGGTTGATGCCCATGACAGGAGGGGCAATCCAGTTGGCAAACTTACCTGCCTCAACCACACGGCCCATCAGGCTGCCCACATAAGCGCGGTCTTCGTTGGTAGGTAACCACTCGCCCACTTTTGCCATCCACTCTTCGGCTGTCACCACACGGCCATCGGGCGTGATTTTGGCGCCAGACAAAGAACCGATGTTGCGGTGGAAAGCTTTGTG
>CANGCI010000139.1 GCA_947451995.1 Comamonadaceae bacterium
CGCCAAGAGTTCATGGACTTTTTGGTCAGCTCGCTCACCTCAGAGTTTTCAGGCTGCGTGTTGTACAACGAAATTCGCAAGAACGTCACCAACCCCGATATCAAACAACTGATGACCTATTTGGCGCGCGACGAATCGCGCCATGCGGGTTTCATCAACTTGTCTTTGCGTGATTTCAATTTGGGCATTGACTTGGGCAACCTCAAGCGCACCAAGAAATACACCTACTTCAAACCCAAATACATTTACTACGCCACCTACCTGTCCGAGAAGATTGGCTATGCACGTTACATCACCATCTTCCGCCAGTTAGAGAAGCACCCCGAAAAACGTTTCCACCCCATCTTTCGATGGTTTGAACTTTGGTGCAACGATGAGTTTCGCCATGGCGAATCCTTTGCGCTCATCATGCGTGCCAACCCCAAGCTGCTAAGCGGTGGCAACAAACTGTGGATTCGCTTTTTCTTGCTGGCTGTCTACGCCACCATGTATGTGCGAGATCACACACGCCCGATGTTGCACGAAGCCATGGGTTTGGATTCCAGTGAATACGACTACCAAGTGTTCCGCATCACCACAGCCATCACGCAGCAAGTGTTCCCGCTGGCCTTGGACACCGACAATCCCAAATTCCGCCGCGGTCTTGAGCGCTTGTTTGCCATTTCGCAAGACATGGAAAAAGCCAAAGCGCGTGGTGGTCTCATCGGTAAATTGCAACAAGGTGTTTGTGCTGTCAAAGCCTTCGGCACCTTTGCCAGCCTGTACATGATGCCTGTCATTCAACAAGACTTGTCACCGCAAGTTCGCATGGAACCCGCATGGTAATGGACGTCGTTTGGGCCTGTGTTTTCACAGCCATGTGCTGGTGGTTTGGCACGGGTGTGATTCTGTGGCTCGATCGTTTACCACCAGCAAGCTTTCGTTGGAGCTTGCTGGGTTGGACCATGTTGTTGGTCTTGAGTTTCAAGGGCGTCTACGAAAGCATGCGCGAGGTCAGCGTTGCCAATGCTTACTTGGCATTTGGCAGCGTGATCGTGATGTGGGGTTGGCACGAATTGGCTTTTCTAACGGGTTGGATCACAGGCCCACGCAAGGTTGCGTTGACTGAAGGCGCACAAGGCTGGCAACGGTTCCAGGAATCTGTACAGGTGATGCTGCACCACGAAGTCGCCCTCCTCATTAACTTTGGTGTGTTGTGGCTGATGCAAATGGACCAACCCAACCATGTGGCCCTTTGCACGTATGCGTTGCTGTGGTTCATGCGTTTGTCGGCCAAGCTGAATCTCTTTTTTGGTGTGCCACAAAACGGCGCGCAGTACCTGCCTGCCCATCTGGTTTATTTGGCCAGCTACTTTCGCTCACGCCTGATCACCCCTTGGTTTGTGGTGTCCATCAGTGCCGCCATTGGGACGTGGTGCTGGTTGGTTTGGCAAGCCCAGCAAGGCGCCATGGCCATCACCACAGGTTGGGTCATGTTGGCCACCCTCTTGGGCTTGGCCATTGTGGAACACCTCATCATGATTTTCCCATTGCCACTTGAGCGGCTTTGGGGCTGGGCCATGGGCCAGTCCTCGGTGGAATCAGCTCTCTCCACCCCACCTTAAGGCTTTCATGAACGCATTCAACGCCAATGGTTTTTCGCATCCCGGTCTGAACGCAAGGCAGCCCGGGGGCAACGGCGGCAGCTCGGATGCCAGGCCCATGGCTGTCATCATTGGCAGTGGCTTTGGCGGTTTGGCCGCAGCCATTCGCTTGAGTGTCAAAGGCTATCAAGTCAAAGTGTTGGAAAAGCTGGATGCCCCGGGTGGCCGCGCTTATGTTCACCGTCAAGATGGCTTTACCTTTGATGCCGGTCCCACCATCATCACTGCACCGTTTTTGTTAGAAGAGCTTTGGACGCTGTGCGGTAAAAAGTTTGCAGACGACGTGACGCTGGTGCCCATGGACCCGTTTTACAGAATTCGCTTTGACGATGGCACTTGGTTTGATTACAGCGCCGATGAAGCCAAGATGTTGGACGAAGTGGCACGCTTCTGCCCCGAAGATGTTCAAGGCTATTTGGATTTTGTGAAAGATGCAGAGCGCTGCAAAACACTTGGGTTTGAAGGTTTGGGCTCGATTGCCTTTGACACCTTGGGCGATCTGATCAAAGCCATTCCCTCCTTCCTCAAAATGGGCGCTTGGCGCAGCATTTACGCCTTGGTGGCCAAACACTTTAGCAATGACAAGCTGCGCACAGTCATGAGCTTCCACCCCTTGTTGATTGGTGGCAACCCCTTCTCGGTCACAGCGGCTTATGCCTTGATCAACTCCCTCGAAAGAACATGGGGCGTTCACTCTGCCATGGGCGGAACCGGCGCCATTGTGAAAGCCATGGTGGGTTTGCTGGATTCACGCGGCATTCAATTGCGCCTGAATGCACCTGTCACACAAATTCGCATCGAAAACGGCAAAGCGTGTGGTGTTGAGTTGGCGTCGGGCGAGTTCATCGCTGCCGACATCGTGGTGAGCAATGCAGACACGGCATGGACTTACAAGAACTTGGTGGCACCGCAACACCGTCGCCATTGGACCAATCGCAAAATTGAAAATGGTCGCTATTCCATGGGCTTGTTTGTTTGGTACTTTGGCACCTCCAAGCAATACCACGATGTGCCACACCACATGATGGTGCTAGGGCCGCGCTACAAAGGCTTGCTCACAGACATTTTCAAGCGTCACCATCTGGCCAAAGATTTCAGCCTGTACTTGCACCGCCCCACCGCCACCGATCCGTCCTTGGCGCCAGCAGGTTGTGACACTTTTTATGCGCTGTCGCCAGTTCCGCACTTGGACAGTGGCACGGATTGGGTGCAATACGCTGAAACATACCGCGCCGCCATTGCGGAAGCCTTGGAAGCATCCGTTCTGCCTGGATTGCGGGAATCCATCGTCACTTCCAAAATCACCACACCGCAAGACTTTCACGATAACTTGTGGTCCTACAAAGGCGCCGGCTTTGGGCTAGAGCCATTGCTCTTACAAAGCGCTTGGTTCCGTCCCCACAACCGAAGCGAAGACATTCCAGGTTTGTACATGGTGGGGGCTGGCACGCATCCAGGAGCCGGCGTACCTGGGGTGTTGATGTCGGCCAAGGCACTTGAAACGGTGGTCCCCCATGTTTCAGTTTAATCCCATCCCCAACACGGCCAACCTTGAGGCCTGCGTCGCCATGATGAAGGGCGGCTCGAAAACTTTTTTTGCCGCCAGCCGATTATTGCCCCCTCGCATTCGAACAGCCTCCATTGCCTTGTACGCTTTTTGCCGAGTGGCCGATGATCTGGTGGATGAAGCCTTGCCCGGCCAAGCACCACTTGACGTTCTGCGTGAACGCCTCGACGCCATCTATGCAGGCACGCCTAAAGACCATGTGGAAGATCATGCCTTGAGCATGGTGGTTCAACAATATGAGCTGCCCCGACATTTTTTAGATGCCTTGATTGAAGGCTTTGCGTGGGATGCCAAAGGCCGGCGCTATGACAGCATTGAAGAAGTGTACGACTATGCGGCCCGGGTAGCAGGCAGCGTGGGCGCCATGATGTGCTGGATCATGGGTCCGCAAAACACAGACACCCTTGAGCGCGCGTGTGAACTGGGTGTGGCCATGCAGCTGACCAACATTGCGCGAGATGTGGGCGCGGATGCCGCCATTGGCCGAATTTATTTGCCCAGACGTTGGCTGATTGAAGCTGGTGTGCAGCCTGAAGAATGGTTGCAAAACCCCATCTTGACCCCCGGCATCCAAATCGTTGTGGCCCGCCTGCTTGAAGAAGCAGATCGCCTGTACAAGCAAGCCCAACCCGGCATTGCCGCATTGCCCCCCGATTGCCGTTCTGCCATTTTGGCAGCCAGCATGATTTACAGAGAGATTGGCGTTCAACTCAAACGCGAAGGGCTGGACTCGGTCAGCACACGCACCGTGGTCAGTACCACGCGCAAATTGGTGTTGCTGGCATCCGCTTGGACTCAAGCCGCTTGGATTCGAACGGCAGAAAACCAACCCAAACCTTTGCAGGCCATTCAATTTTTGGCGCTGCACAACCAAAACACACAAGCCAGTGCGCAATGGGCCGGGGCTTACTTTCCAAACCGTGCCATGCCGCAACGCGTGGCATGGGTTTTTGATTTACTCGAACGACGTGAAAACGAGCGCCTGCAAGGGCGTCAACGGCTTCACTCTTGATATTGCAAACCATCTAACAAGGAGAAGATGATGAAAATTCAAAGCGGACTGAACGTTGTCAGTGCTTTCTTTTGGACATTTTGGGCAACGCTGTCGTTGGCTGGCTTGATTCAGCACAGCGATACAGGGTATTTTTATGTGTTTGCGGCAGCGCTGGTAGCCTGCCTAGGCATGCACCGCGTGACGATGAAGGCCATCGAGAAATTCATGGCCATGCACACCAACAAATCAGCATCACACTGATTTGCATGTAGATACCTGATGCAAGTTGATGCATTGCACATCAACTTGCAGACTGGCCGTTTTCGGCCAGCTTTGCGTGCGCAGGTTTACTTGCGTGGGCGATTGAACCAATTGGCCAACATGAACAGACAGAACACCACGTACATGATGATGAGAATGTGAGTTGTTTGCATCGTATCTTCCTTTGCCTGTTGCTGATGAATTGGAATCTTTAAGAATTTCTTAATAAGGGCTTCATGGCCACCAAGGTGAGTAGCAGCATCACAACTTCAATGCCGTAAACAGCGGAGTAACCCGTCACAGAATTGGTCCATTGTGCCACGCCATCGCGCAGCAAGCCACCCAATGCCATGCCAATGCCCGAAGCGGTCGCCTGAACGGCACCCCATGCACCCATGGCCAAGCCCACTTGATCGGGTGGTGCCAAGTTCATGCTGGCGGTCAGGGTACCGTGCGCAAAAAGGCCGCCCCCTAAGCCAATCAAAAACACACCCAAGACAAACAGCGGCACCGACATCAGAGGCGCCGCCAAAATAATGAATACAAAAGCAGGCAATCCCGTCCAAGCGCCCCAGCTGGCCATTTGATAGGGATCTGCACCGCGGGTAATGACCCGAGACGCCCACGCGAAGCCGATCAATCCACCCAAAGCCAAGGTGAAGGTCAGAAGTGTGGTGGATGACACGCTGAGTTTGAGTATTTCGCCACCATAGGGCTCCAGCAGCACATCTTCCATGGTGAAGGCCATGGAGCCCAAGCCCACAGCCAAGAGCCTGCGAACGGTGTGTGGACCTTCACAAAATAATTGCCACGATTGTTGAAACGACTCATTCGCGGGAGAACCTGGCTGACGTTGACGACTGCGTGCTTCTTGTTTCCAAACCGCCACCACATTCAAGACCAGCGTGAGAACCGCCACGGCTTGAACCACTCGGATCAATGCGCCAGGGCTGTAGTCGGCCAATAAATCGCCTAAGACCAACGCACTGCCCATCATGCCCATGAGTTGCATGACATACATCAGTCCCACCACTTTGGCCTGCTTCTCTTGCGGTGCCAAATCGGTGGCCAATGCAAGGCCTGCCGTTTGGGTGGTGTGAATTCCCACCCCGACCAAAATGAAGGCAACGGCAGCGCCAAACTGGCCCACCCATTGCGGCGCTTGGGCAGACTGTCCGGCACCCGACAAGACCAACAAAGCAAAAGGCATGATGGAGAAGCCACCAAATTGCATGAGGGTGCCCATCCAAATGAAGGGCACGCGGCGCCAACCCAGATGCGATCGGTGGTGATCAGATTGGAAACCAATCAAAGCGCGAAACGGTGCAATCAGCAAGGGCAAAGCCACCATGAATGACACCAAACTTGTGGGGACGCTCATCTCGACAATCATGACGCGATTGAGGGTGCCCACCAGCATGACCATGGCCCTGCCGACAGAAATTTGAAACAAGGACAGACGAAGCAAACGGGACAGTGGCAAATCTTCACTGGCAGCGTCTGCAAACGGCAAGAAACGTGGGCCCAACTGATTGGCCCAAGAAACAACCCGCTGGGTTCTTGTACGGTTCATTTTAAAAATTCAAAAGAAAGTACCAAGCGCGGTAAAGCGCTTGGTCTTTCGTCGGGGAACACCCCGTTACTTTTTAACTGCCGGTTCAGCGGCAGGTGCTGCTACTGCAACAACCTTACCTGCTCCGCCATTCAAAAAGCCTTTCACCCAAGTGGTGTTCAGTGTCAGTGCCAGGTGCACGCTGAATGAGGCAATAGCCACAGCAGCGATGAACACTGGAATGCCAACTGAAGGTTTCACCACGGTCCACATTTTTGCGTAAATCATGGTGACTCCTTATTTAAGCCAGGGTGAATAGATATAGGCCAACAGATGGGCAAATGCGGCAACCATGCCGAAAATCTGTGTGCCTTGGATGAGATTACGGTGAATCTCTTCTGATTCGGCCTCGGTCAAACCGCTGGGCCCTACTTTGTCAGATGACATAGCA
>CANGCI010000140.1 GCA_947451995.1 Comamonadaceae bacterium
CAAAAACGGAGGTCCTCCGTGCGATGACAGAGGCGAATGGCGCATTTTCCCATGAAATTGGAGATACAGTGCCCCTGACAGCCTGAATTTGGACATTTTGGTGCGCTTGGAACTGGGACAATGTCGCCTATGCGAACCCGATTTATCTTGATAGAAACCAGCCATCCTGGCAATGTGGGCGCGGCCGCCCGTGCGCTCAAAGTCATGGGCTTTGATGAGATGGTGCTGGTGGCGCCCCGTTATGCCAATGTACTGCGCAAGGAAGAGACCATCCAAAGGGCCAGCGGCGCCAATGATGTGCTGGACAAAACGCGCATTGTGGACACCCTGGACGAGGCCCTTGAAGGCATCTCCCATTTGTGCGCCACGGCCATGACGCCCCGCGATTTTGGGCCGCCCACGCGATCGCCTAGAGAGCACTTTGACTTGTTGTTGGGACAATCGGCGTCGCAAACGCAAACGCAAACTCAAACGCAGAGCCCAATCCAGTTGACAGCCGATGCTGTAAAACAGTCCGACCCCGTTTCTTCCATTGGTTTCTTGTTTGGCTCCGAACGTTTTGGCATGAAAAACGAGGACGTTTACAAGTGCCATGTGGCTTTGTCGATTCCCACCAATCCGCAATTTGGCTCTTTGAATTTGGCAGCAGCCCTTCAACTGGTGGCCTACGAATGGCGCTTGGCGCTGGGTGGGTTTCCTGTGGCGTCGCCGGTTGCCGATGCCAATTTGGCCGATGCAGCGCAGGTCTCAGGCATGTTGTTGCATTGGGAAAAGGCACTGATTGAAATTGGTTTTCTGGACCCCGAAGCGCCCAAAAAGCTGATGCCGCGTTTGAACCAGCTTTTCAATCGCGCCAACTTGAGTCCTGAAGAAATCCATATTTTGCGAGGTGTTGCTAAAGCCATGATCGAAACAGCGCAAGCAAAACGCTAGACTTAGCGCATTGAAAAGAAGCTTATGTTTGCACGTTTACATTCCGACATCCAATGCATCCTTGACCGTGATCCTGCTGCGCGCAGTGCATGGGAGGTGCTGACGTGTTATCCCGGTTTGCATGCGGTGGTCTTGCACCGATGGGCGCACGCTTGCTGGCGTGCGGGCTTCAAATGGTTGGGCCGTTTCATCTCCAACTTTTCACGCTGGATCACAGGCATTGAAATTCACCCAGGCGCCACCTTGGGCGAACGGGTTTTCTTTGACCACGGCATGGGCATTGTGATTGGCGAGACCGCTGAAATTGGAGATGGTTGCACCATCTATCACGGCGTGACCTTGGGCGGTACCTCTTTGTACAAAGGTGCCAAACGACATCCCACTTTGGGCAAAGATGTGGTGGTGGGTGCAGGTGCCAAAGTACTGGGTGGTTTTACCGTGGGTGATGGCGCCAAAGTGGGCTCCAACGCCGTGGTCACCAAGCCAGTGCCAGCAGGCGCCACCGCTGTGGGCAATCCAGCACGCATCATTCAAGAAGACCAAGACGTGCAACGTGAAGCAGTCGCTTCCAAGATGGGGTTTTCAGCTTACGGCGTGACTCAAAATGACGATCCCTTGTCGCAAGCCATGCGTGGCTTGATTGACAACGCCGCCGGCCAAGAACACCAAATTGCCTTGCTGTGGCAAGCGCTGGAAAAAATGAACGCGCAGCAAGGCAATGCAGATGGCATTCAGATGCCCGGTGATGCGGCCAAGCGCGAAACCTTTGAGGCTGAAAAACTCAATCAGTTGGTGGGCAAGTAAGCCCTTGGAAGTGACTCAGGCTTGGGGTGGGCGAATGGCCGTCTTGGGCCTGAATGCTTTGCAAACCTCGTCATGGGTTTCGAGGTAAGGGCCACCTATCAAATCAATGCAGTAAGGCACCGCTGCAAAAATGCCATGGACGATGCTTTGTCCTGTACTGTCTTTCAAACCTTCAAGCGTTTCGGCAATCGATTTGGGCTGACCGGGCAAGTTGATGATCAAGCTTTGTCCGCGAATCACAGCGACCTGCCTGGACAAGATCGCAGTGGGCACAAATTTCAAACTGATTTGGCGCATTTGCTCGCCAAAGCCCGGCATTTCTTTGTCGGCAATGGCCAGGGTGGCTTCGGGTGTGACGTCGCGAATGGCGGGGCCCGTACCGCCTGTGGTGAGGACCAAACTGCAACCTGCGTCGACCAATTCAACCAGCGCGGCGCTGATGCCCTCTTTTTCGTCGGGGATGAGGCGCGCTTCAAATTCAATGGGATTTTTCAAGGCTTGGGTGAGCCATGTTTTCAGGGCTGGCAGGCCCTTGTCTTCGTAGACGCCTGTGCTGGCGCGGTCGCTGATGGAAACAATGCCAATTTTGACGGCGTCGTGATGCGATGACATGGTGGTGTGTACTGGCAAGGGGGTTGATATCAATGGTCTTCGTCAAGTTCATCAAGGTCTGAGCCGCCTTCATCTGCTTGGCTCAATTCCGCACGGACCAATTGAAAAATTTCACGGTATGCGCGGCTTTGACGTGGTGCCAGTCCTTGTGAAACCGTAGCGGCAGACTGGGCAGGTGCGTCTTTTCGAGCTTGTCGAATGAGGGCGCGCAATTGTTGGCTGTCTGTGCCGGGAAAACTTTGCAACCATTCGCCGCAGGCCTCGTCCTCTTTGATGAGGCGATCGCGCCATTGCTCGGCCAAATGCAGCTGCAAAGTTTCTTGCGCTGAGCCTTGACTTTGCTCTAGAAGTGCAGCGCGCACGCCTTCTACGGCATCGTCGTCCAACTTGCGCATGAGCTTGCCAATGAACTGCATTTGACGGCGCTTGCCTTCGAAATTGGTGATGCGTTTGGCTTCTGCAACGGCCTCCACCAGTTTTTCTGGCAAGTCGACTTTGGCCATTAAATCGGCGCGCAAAGTCAACAAACTTTCGCCCAGCTTTTGCAACTCGTCACTTTCCCGCTTGAGTTCAGTGCGGCTAGGCTCATCGGTGCCGCCCTTGAGTTCGCGTTTGAGCTCCAGGTCGAGTTCGCTGCCTTCGGCAACAAATTGACCTTGAACGAAATAACCTTTTTTGAATTTACGGGACATGTGAGCGCTGAAGCCTTATTGCGGGACGGCAAGTATCATAGCCGTCACCTAGAATTTTAATGAATTGACCGTTTTGAAGAATCCGACCCCCATGACGAAAAAAACCAAGGCATCCACCCAGGCATTGAACGAACAGGCCCATGACGGTTTCAGCTACAGCCGCAACTATTTCGAGGGATTGGTTGATTCTGCCCTGAAACACGCCAAAAAGATCGGCGCAAGCGATGCAGGTGCAGAAGCTTCTGAAGGTTGTGGCCTGAGTGTCAGCGTTCGAAAGGGCGAATTGGAGACGGTTGAGCGCAATCGCGACAAGTCCTTGGGTGTGACGGTCTATGTGGGCCATCGCCGCGGCAACGCCAGCACGTCCGACTTTTCGGAGGCCGCCATTCAACAAACGGTGCAAGCCGCCTATGACATCGCGCGCTTCACCGCCGAAGATCCAACGGCTGGCCTGCCAGATGAAGAAGACATCGCCAAAGTGCACCCCGAATTGGATTTGTTTCACCCATGGGCCATCAACAGCGAGCAGGCCGCTCAGTTGGCCTTGGCCTGCGAAGAGGCGGCTTTGAAAACCAGTCGCCGCATCACCAACAGCGACGGCGCAGGTGTCTCGGCGCAGCAAAGTCATTTTTTCAGCGCGCACACCCATGGCTTTCGGGGCGGTTATGCCAGTTCACGTCACAGCATGTCGGTCGCGCCCATTGCGGCCATGCCGGGCAAAAACGCTGAGATGCAACGTGATGCGTGGTTCACATCCATGCGCGCTGCCGATCAAATGGCCACGCCTGAGGCTGTGGGACGCTATGCCGCAGAGCGTGCGCTGAGCCGCTTGGGCAGTCGCAAAATCCCCACCATTGAGTGTCCTGTGTTGTTTGAGTCGCCCGTGGCCGCAGGTTTGTTGGGTGGCTTTGTTCAAGCGGTCAGCGGCGGTTCTTTGTATCGCAAAACCAGCTTCTTGGTCGACTCGATGGGTAAGCCGGTTTTCCCCAAACACATTGATATTTTGGAAGACCCCCATGTGCTTCGCGGCAAGGGTAGCTCGCCTTTTGACGATGAAGGTGTGCGCGGCATGAAGCGCAAAGTGGTGTCGGGTGGTCGCGTAGAAGGCTATTTCTTAAGCAGCTATTCAGCACGCAAATTGGGCATGAAAACCACCGGCAATGCGGGTGGCTCGCACAATTTGGTGATGACTTCCAAACTCACGCGTTCGTCAGACGATTTAAAGGCCATGCTCCAAAAATTGGGTACGGGTTTGTTTGTCATTGAGCTGATGGGGCAGGGCGTGAACTACGTGACTGGCGACTATTCACGCGGTGCTTCTGGCTTTTGGGTCGAGAACGGTGAGATTGCTTTTCCTGTTCACGAAATCACCATTGCGGGCAATTTGAAAACCATGTTCAAGGGCATTGAAGCTGTGGGTGCAGATGCCTACACCTACGGCGCCAAAACTGTGGGCTCGGTGCTCATCAATCGCATGAAGGTCGCGGGCAGTTGATGCTGGCGCCTGAGTTGTTGGCCGGCATGGCTTCTGGCTGTTGGGCCATTGGCGCTTTGTTTTCTGCCAATGCGTCTTCTGAGATGGGCGCATTTGCTTTTACGCGATGGCGTTTGTTCTTTGCCATGTGTTTGCTGTGGCTGGCGGCCTTTTATGTGGGGCGTTGGCCAGAGCTCACTTTTGAAAGCATTGCGTGGCTGTCCCTGTCCAGCTGGATTGGCATCTTGGTGGGCGACACGGCTTTGTTCGTCTGCATGAACAGGTTAGGGCCAAGACGCTCAGGTGTTTTGTTTGCCACCCATGCACTTTTTTCTGCGTTGTTTGCGTGGTTATTCTTCGGTGAAACGCTTTGGGGCTGGACCCTCATGGGAAGTGGCGTTTTGGTTTCGGGTGTGATGGTGGCAACCTTGTGGGGCCGCCGAGAAGAAGAAACGCACGCTTGGGAAAATACCAGTGGCGCACTCTGGATTGGCGTGGCCATGGGTTTGTTGGCTGCGGTGGGTCAGTCAGTTGCCACGCTCATGATGAAACCCTTGATGAGCACTGGCATCGATGCGGTGTCTGCTTCTGCAGTGCGTGCCACAGCCAGTTTTGCGGCGCATGTTTTGTTGTTGTGGTGCGGCTTGAGTTTGTCGAAGTTGAAAAACCCGCTCAATTGGAAAAGCTTGCTCAACACCGCCTTGAGCGCTACCGTGTCCATGGTGATTGGCATGACCTTGATACTGCAAGCCTTGAAGACAGGTCAAGCCAACTTGGTGGCGATCTTTTCGTCTATTGCGCCTGTGCTCTTACTTCCCTTGTTATGGGCCGTCTATCGCAGACAACCCGCCGCTGGCGCTTGGTGGGGGGGCGCCATGACCGTGGTCGGCAGCGCCATGATCATGAGCTCGAAGATTTAATTGCAGTCAAAACAAATGGGGTCAGATCAACATTAATTCCCAATGGATGGGATGAGTTTGGAAGGGGGGCTGACGATTTCTGGTACTCCAGCATGAGGAGGCCCCCCTTCCAAACTCATCCCGTTCATTGATCAAATTAATGTTGATCTGACCCCATTTGTTTTGACCCCAATTAAAGGGTTAGCCGGCGAGGGCGGCTTTGACGGCGGCTGAAACTTGGCCCATGTCGGCTTTGCCGGCCAATTGGGTTTTGACGGCGCCCATCACTTTGCCCATGTCGCCTGGGCCTTTGGCGCCCAGTGAGGCCACGATGGCTTGAACGGCGGCCGTGACTTCTTCAGCAGACATGCGAGCTGGCAAGTAGGCTTGCAACACCACCATCTCGGCTTGCTCAATGTCGACCAAATCTTGGCGCGCAGCTTGTTCAAAAGCGGCGATGGAATCTTTGCGTTGCTTGACCAACTTGTCGACGATGGCCACCACCGCCGCATCGTCCAACACCACACGCTCGTCCACTTCTTTTTGCTTCATGGCCGACAGCAACAAGCGAATGGTGCCCAAACGTGCTGTGTCCTTGGCGCGCATGGCTGTTTTCATGTCTTCGGTGATTTGGTCTTTGAGGCTCATGGTGACTCCTGAAGGGTAGGCTGCTGGCAGCGCCAACGATACTTAAAAAAAAACCCGCTTGAGCGTCCTCCAGCGGGCTTGCTTGGCACCTCATGAGTCATGAGGGCTTCGCAGATTCAAAGCTTCGTAAGAAGCTTTGAATGAAGCGATGTACTTAGTACAGCTTCGTGGGCAATTGCATGCTGCGCACGCGCTTGTAGTGGCGCTTCACAGCGGCCGCTTTTTTGCGCTTACGTTCTGTGGTGGGCTTTTCATAAAACTCACGGGCACGCAAGTCGGTCAACAGACCGAGTTTTTCAATGGTGCGCTTGAAGCGGCGAAGTGCTACGTCAAACGGCTCGTTTTCTTTCACGCGAATGGTGGTCATGGATTTC
>CANGCI010000141.1 GCA_947451995.1 Comamonadaceae bacterium
CTCTTCCCAAATGGCTTTGGATCGCTCCATGTAGGGCTGCGTAGGCAAAGCCAAAGGCGGCATGTCGCCTTTCATGGTGGCGTCCATCAACAATGTCGAATCTTCTTCGCCATCGTTTTCGCGCTTAGGGCCATGACCTTGTCCACGGTGGTCCAAAGTACGAACGTCAGCAACGGGGTTCATTCGGTAAGCCATGGCCCAAAGCAAAGCATCCGCGTTGTCTGGATCGATGTCTTCATTGACCGCAATCACAATCTTGCCGCAGTCGCCTTTGAAAAAAGCAGCGCCATACAAGGCGCGCCAAATTTCTGTTTTGGGGGTGGTCTTCTCAAAGGTCACGATAGTGACGCGCAGCAAACCCGTGAGGGGTTCATGCAAAGACACCTTCTTCACGCCGCGAATGCCCAAAGAACTGCGCAAATGTGCCAAGAACAAAGGCTCGTAGGCCACGCGCTTGATCACGCTGGATTCGCTTGGCGCCACTTGGCTGATGTAAGAAGGAATGACTGGCTTGAATCGATGTGTGATGGCCGTGATTTTCATGGGAAGGTTGTACTCTTCCAACGCAACGTGGCCATGTGATTCACCAAAGGGTGCCTCAGGCTCGAGCATGTCCAAGTCGATCTGGCCTTCGATCACAATTTCAGCTTGAGCGGGAACACGCAAATCAACGGTGCGGCCCTTGGTGATTTGAATGGGGACGCCAGCCAAGCCGCCAGCCACATCAAATTCATCCATGCCAATTGGCAATTTTTGCGGCCCCATGAAAGCCACAAAAGGCGGACATCCCAAGACCACTGCGCAAGGCATGGTTTTGTGGCCCGCTTTTTTCCAAGCTTGGTAATGCAAATAACCCCCTGCACCCCCAACACGAGTGGCCATGCGAACCACCATGCGGTCGGGCGCCTTCAAGGCGCATCGATAGGTGCCCATGTTTTGAACACCTGTTTCGGGATCGACCGTGATCACATTGGTCGCCGTCAAAGTGGGCGCACTGTCGAAACCAGGGGTTGAGATAGGAATGGGCAACATGTCAAGGCCATGTCCCTCACCTTGCAGATCATCGCCTTCATGGATCACTTCCTGACACTCGGCTTTGTCCACCATTTGCGGAGGAATGGGATTGGCGATGGCCTTGTCCCAACGCGCTTGAATGTCTTCGACTGAAGACCCCATGCCCACACTGTAAATTTCGCGGTTGGCAGCCAAGGCACCGACCACCACGGGAATGTCGTAACGGCGACCCTGCGCGTTGACGATGTTGGTAAAGAGAAAAGCTTTGCGTTCTGCTTCGTCCATGCCACCCACAAATTGCCAACGAACCAGGGGGTGTAATTCTGAGTCTTTATCGATGGGACGATCAATGACTTGCAACAAGCCTCGTTGTTTCAGGCTTTCCAAATGATCGTGGAGGTCGGGGTAACCGGTTTGTGTTTGACTCATGACTGCAAATTCAAAATGAAGCTTGAATGATGCACGCAATGTTTTTGAAATGCATCAGACCAAACCCGAGAAATACTCACACAGCAGAATGGCCAGAAATGGTCCATCCCATGGTCTCGGCCAATTGATCAATTGACTGTTCGGTGTCTTGGCCTTCTTTCAGCAACCATTCACAGAAGCCTTCAATGACAGGGCTTTCTTGTGAGCTGAGGGGCGCATTGGCGTAATAGCGACGCTGTCGCGCGCCTAACAAACCAAAGGGCGCGCACAGTCGACCTGCAATGATGTCGTCAGCAACCAAAAATAGAGGCACCAACACCACGCCCAAACCTTCTGCGGCGGCCTGCAATGCAAAGTACATCTGCTCAAACTGCAAGGTGTGAGAGACGCGCAAATCGGCCTGACCCGCCATTGGCAGCCACTCGGACCAAGCCATCGGTTCGGTGTCGTAGCTGATCAGGGTGTGATCCTTCAAGTATTGCGGGTCAGACAACCTGTCTTGCTCCAGAAGGTCTGGGTGACAAATCGGCACAATGGTTTCCGTCATAAAGGGCACAGAGAGCATGCCAGGCAAAGGTTGATGCGACCCACGAATGGCAACATCGTAGACACGGTCCTCAAAATTAACGGCTGCGGTCGATGTTGTGAGCTTCACTTCCACCCCGCCTCTGCGCCTTTGAAACGCAGAGATGCGTGGAATGAGCCAACGCATGGTGAATGTGGGCGGCGCACTGATGCGCAAAGCTGTCGGCTCGGTTTGTTCTAGCAATTGCATGGACGTGACCGCAATTCTGTCCAGTGCAGGCGTGACCGCTGCCAAAAAAGTGCGCCCCGCATCGGTCAGGCTGAGCTGAGACTGGGCACGATTGAACAATGTGGTGCCCAACCAGGTTTCCAATGTGGCCACTTGTTTACTGACTGCACCGTGTGTGACAAAAAGTTCTTTGGCGGCTTTTGTGAAGCTGACATGGCGTGCGGCCGCCTCAAAAGCCCGTACTGCATTCAATGGAGGAAGTTTTCTCATACCGCTATCTTACATAAGCTTTAGATTTCTTGCTCAGATGTGAGATTTCCTCGAAGTCAGTGAAATAAACTGATTTGCGTTGCCCTTTTAATGGGCTGAAACTGTCAAGACATCCAAAGGAGCCCTGCGTGAGAAAAAGCAAGTTGTCGAAAAGGAGTGCATGCGCATGAAAGCCGCGCCCTTTGACTACGTGAGAGCTGACACGCTGTCTCATGCCTTAGAGACACTGAACCAGTTCGGCGGCGACGCCAAGTTGATCGCGGGCGGCCAAAGCTTGGTGCCCATGATGGCCATGCGACTGGCCAGACCCACTTGTCTGGTTGACATCAACCGCTTAGACAGCCTGAAAGACATCCAATTACAAGCGCACGAAGTGAAGTTAGGTGCAGGCGTGAGACAACGCGATTTAGAGTTTCACCCACAACTGAACTCCCACTTGCCATTGATCGCCAAGGGCATTCAATGGGTGGGTCATGAACAAACTCGCAACCGTGGCACCGTGGGTGGCAGTTTGGTCCATGCCGATCCTTCCGCAGAATTGGCATTGGCCGCTTTGGTATTGGATGTGAGTTTGCGACTCGAATCGCAAACTGAGGGTGCGCGAACACTTCAGGCAGCTGATTTCTTTTTAGGCCCCATGTTCACAGCAGTGGGCGAAACAGAAGCTTTGACCGACATCACTTGGCCTGTGTGGCAAGGTGGCCGCATCGGCACAGCCTTTGAAGAAACGGCCATCCGAAAAGGTGATTTTGCAATGGCCTCAGCGGCATGCCAAATTCAAACCTCAGCAGATGGTGCCATCACGAAAATCAGTTTTGGCCTAGGTGGTGTCGATGGCACGCCTTTGGTTTACCCAGAATTGGCCGCCTCGCTGAAGGGTCAAAACATGACCCCAGAACTTGCGCAGCACATTGCACATGCAGCTGCAAAACAAAGCCAGCCCGGTAGCGACATGCACGCATCGGCTGAATACAGAAAACATTTGGCGCAAGCCTTGTTGACACGCGCCCTGCTGAGCGCCTACCAGGATTCACTGATTGCGCAAGCCGCTTAAAGATCGATGACCATGAGCACCCATACAAGCACACACACAAACATCGACAAAAAGTCGATTCAAATTCAAGTGAACGGCGTGATGCAACAACGCCACGTTGAGCCTCGAACCAGCTTGGTCGATTTTCTGCGTGATGATCTGGGGCTGACTGGCACGCATGTCGGTTGTGAGCATGGCGTTTGTGGCGCATGCACAGTGATGCTCAATGACGAACCCGTTCGCTCCTGCTGCATGTTTGCAGTTCAAGCCGATGACATGCGTGTCACAACCGTTGAAGGCTTGGCACCTGAGCGTGGCGTCATGACCAAAATTCAAGATGCCTTTTGTGAGAAACATGCCTTGCAGTGCGGCTACTGCACCCCTGGCATGCTGATGGCTTGCCACGCGTTGGTTGCCCACAATCCGCACCCAACTGAAGATCAAGTGCGCGACGCCATCAGCAGCAACATCTGCCGCTGCACAGGTTACCAACAGATCGTGGATGCCGTGATGTACGCAACGCAAGTTGAGAAGGCATGACCATGAGCAAAGCACCTTTTCGTTTCATTGGCAAACACCGCAGAGCGGTGGAGCACAAACGCTTCGTGGTGGGCAAAGGCCGATATGCCGCCGACATTCAATTGCCCGGCATGTTGCACGTTGCTTTGGTGGCGTCCCCCTATGCAAGCGCCAAAATCAAAAACATCGATCCATCTGAAGCCTTGGCCATGCCTGGCGTTCATGCCGTTTTAACAGGGGAAGAGTTGTGCCTTCACATTGACGCCATGCTGCCTGGCGTCGATGCCCCCCAAGTAACACGTTACCCCTTGGCATTTGACGTAACGCGTTACGCGGGTGAATGGGTTGCGGCTGTTGTGGCTGAGAGCAGAGCTTTGGCAGAAGATGCCGCTGAATTGGTCAATGTCGATTACGAACAATTGCCATGCGTTGTGGATCCTCAAGAAGCCTTGAAACCCAACGCAACCCTGGTGCACCCTGCGCATGGGACCAATGTGATTTTTCACAGAAAATTTGTTTGGGGCCCCGTTGAAGAAGATTTCGCCAAATGCGACCATCAACTGAGCTACCAAGTAAGTTGGGCGCGCAATGCCACCGTGCCTATTGAAACTTTTGCAGTTGCTTGTCAATGGAATGATTCAACGGGCATTCTGGATGTATGGGCGTCCATTCAAATGCCAAAGTTCCCTGACCAAGTGGCCAAGGCGCTGCGCTTACCAGGCAATGCCGTTCGCGTGCACTTTGATGTTGATGTCGGTGGCAGTTATGGCGTGAAACGCGGCTTGAAGCATTCCGTTTTGGTCGGCTATTTGGCCAAAAAATTAGGCCGCCCTGTCAGACTGGTTGAAGACCGATTAGAAAACATGCGCGGTGGCGACATGCAAGGCCCTGATCGCGTGTTCGATGTCACGCTGGGTTTTCAAAAGAACGGCGAAATCAAATCCATGAAGATGCGCGCAGTCGATGACATTGGCGCTTATTCGGGCAGGTCCCCCCTTCAACTGGGCAAACCCGTTGGCGCCATTGTGGGCCCCTATCGCATCCTGAGCGTGGAATATGACGCCATGGCTGTGATGACCCACAAAACCCCACAAGAAGCGGTGCGCGGGTTTGGACAAGCACCGACCAATTACGCCCTAGAAACGGGCATCGACAAAGTAGCGCGTTTCCTCAATATGGACCGCATTGCTTTGCGCCGTGTTAATTTAATTGGCAAGGATGAGTTCCCTTACCTCATTCCTAGTGGCACCCACTACGACTCGGGTGACTACGACACGGTCATGACCAAAGCTTTGAACACAGCGGCTTTCGAGGACTTGCTGAAAGAGCGTGATTACTTGCGCTCACAAGGCCAATTGGCAGGCATTGGCATTTCCACATGCTTGGAGCCTTCTGGCGGCAACTCCTCTTTCGAGCCTTTGTTCAATCCTAAAAACCAAACCACCACTTGGATGGACTCGTGCTTGGTGCGTGTCGATTTGTCGGGCGCCATCACCGCGCTGATGGGCACATCTACTTCGGGTCAAGCCCACGAAACCATGGTGTCAACCGTGGTGGGCGAAGTCCTGCAAAAAGAGCCCGATGACATTCGCGTGTTGCATGCTGATTCCCTCAACGCCCTGCCCTCCAACAGTCCAGTGGGCAGTCGCATGGCCATCATGTTGGGTGGTGCGGCCGCTGGCGCTGCCAAAAAAATCAAACAAAAACTTTTGACAATTGCCGCACACAACTTGGGGGTTGCCGTTGAAGACTTGGTCTATGAAGACGGTCATGTGCAAGCCACAAACAACCCATCTCAAAAAATGTCATGGGATGCCTTGGTCGAAATTGCACACCGTCACTTTCACAAGCTCCCCGAAGGCATGGAGCCAGGACTGCAAGAAAAGTTTGTCTGGGAAGTGCCCACCGGTGGCATGCTGCCCACTGAAGATGGTCGCGTGCAAATGTACCCTTGCCATTCATTTGAATCGCATGTGGTGTTGGCCAGCATCGATCCAGAAACTTGCAAAGTCAGCATCCGCAAATATGTGTGCGGTCACGATTGCGGCGTGATGATCAGTCCAGACGTGGTGCATGGCATGACCTATGGCGGCATTGCCCATGGCTTGGGTGCTGCGCTGATGGAAAAGTTTGCATTTTCCACCGAAGGCCAGTTATTGTCGGGGACCTTCATGGACTACCTTTTGCCCTCCTCTGCAGAAGTGCCCGCCATCACCATCGTGGACCACTGCACCCCCTCACCGCTCACCGAGTTTGGCCAAAAAGGCTCTGGTGAAGCCGGCTATTTGGGCAGCCCAGCCGCCATTGCCAGCGCCGTGAACGACGCCCTGTCAACACAAGGCGCCAAGATCGACCACTTGCCCATGACACC
>CANGCI010000142.1 GCA_947451995.1 Comamonadaceae bacterium
CAGCGTGTTGGCCTCGCCTGTAGGGGGTGTTGGAATGGCTGGGGCTGTGGACACAGGGGGTGTCATCAACGGGTTGGTTGGGAATCCCAGCAAGCCCATGTTGGCGCCATTCAAAGTGGCGGGATCTGTGGCCAAGGCTGTTGTTGCATCGGGGCTTGTGCCGAGGTCGCCAAACAAGGCTTGCACCGCCGATTCGCTCAAGCCTTGCGCCCGCGCAAATTGGGCCAGGCTGTTGGGGTCGGGCAGGGGTGAAGCCGCGGTGATGACTGAAAACTGGTTGCCTAAATTGAGCGTTTGCAGGGCTGCTGTGGTGGCATCTGTGGCCTCTCCTGTGGCAGTTCCGGCAAGCTCTTGCCGCTCGCCCTTGGCCATCAGGTCGCGCATGACCCCTGCAAATTCCTGCCCATTCATGGGCTTGGCGAGGTTGGGGTCGAGCCCCCCCGAACCGCTGGAAGCCCCTACTGACGAGGGGTTCGAGACAGGTGCGGTCAAAAAGTTGAGGTTGGCGTCCATGGTATTTCCATCTTCAGTTTGATGTTTCAACCCCGGTTTTGAGGCCGGGTACACCTTGTATTAGCAAAAACCGTGACAGGAGAGGGCTTGCCGCTTTGGCGGCGTCAGGCGAAACAGGGGTGGGTGTCGGGATTCCAGGTGGCATGGTCTTTGCGTAACTCGCTGCACTATGGAAGAAAACCATGCAGTTTGAATGTTTTAACCCTGTGAACAGCCCTTTAGGCCACCCATGAGCACCTTGACCCTGTCAACGGTTCGACAGAACCTGTCCAAATTCGATTACACCGGCCTCGGCTTGCCCGCGCTGGTGTTGTTGATCATGGCCATGTTGGTCGTGCCCCTGCCTGCGCTGCTCTTGGACATCCTGTTCACATTCAACATTGCTTGTAGCTTGCTGATCATCATGATCGCCATCGGTACCCGCAAGCCGCTCGAGTTTTCATCCTTCCCTTCTGTTTTGTTGTTCGCCACCATGCTCCGTTTGGGCTTGAACGTGGCGTCGACCCGTGTCATTTTGGTCAATGGCCACGAAGGCCACGAAGCTGCTGGCAAAGTGGTGGCGGCTTTCGGTGAGTTTGTGATCGGCGGCAACTACGTGGTCGGTTTCATCATCTTTGCGATTTTGATGATCATCAACTTCATCGTGGTGACCAAAGGTGCGGGCCGTGTGTCTGAAGTGAACGCGCGTTTCACCTTGGATGCCATGCCAGGTAAGCAAATGTCGATTGACGCCGACTTGAACGCTGGCGTGATTGACCAGGAAACTGCCAAAAAGCGTCGCGAAGAACTCTCCCAAGAATCTGACTTCTTCGGCTCCATGGACGGTGCTTCTAAGTTTGTGTCCGGCGACGCGGTGGCCGGCTTGCTGATTTTGGTGATCAACTTGATCGGTGGTTTGACCATTGGCGTGGGCCAACACGGTTTGTCCTTGTCGGATGCCGGCCGCATTTACACCTTGCTGACCATTGGCGATGGCTTGGTCGCACAAATTCCTTCCTTGTTCTTGTCATTGGCCACCGCCATCATCGTGACACGTGTGACCACTTCAGAGTCCATGACGGAGCAAGCAACCACCCAATTGGCCAACCCCACTGCTTTGTATATGTCGGCTGGTATTTTGGCTGTGTTGGGTCTGGTGCCAGGCATGCCTCATTTGGTGTTCATCACTTTGGCTTTGGCCAGCGCTGGCTTGGCCTATCGCATTACGCAAAAGCAAGCAGAACCTGTTGTTGGAACGCCTGCTGAACAAGCTGCGCAAGCTGCTTTGGAAGAGCCTAAAGAATTGGATTGGGACGACGTTGACCAGGTGGACTTGATTGGCCTTGAAATTGGTTACGGTTTGATTCCCTTGGTGAACCCCGAAACCGGTGGTCAGTTGATGAACCGCGTGAAGGGTGTTCGCAAAAAATTGTCGGCCGAGTTGGGCTTTTTGGTCCAGCCTGTTCGCATTCGCGACGCCCTCACCATCGATCCCGATGCGTATCACATTGTGTTGAAAGGTGTGGTTCGCGGCAAAGGTCAAATCAAGGTGGGCAAAGAGTTGGCCATCAATCCAGGTCAGGTTTACGGTCCTTTGGAAGGCCAAGCCACGCAAGAGCCCGCCTTTGGTTTGGACGCTGTGTGGATCGATCCTTCACAGCGCGACCTGGCTCGCACTTTGGGTTACACCGTGGTGGATGCCAGTACCGCTGTGGCCACGCACTTGAACAAAGTCTTGCGCGACAACGCCTCCGATTTGCTGAGCCACGACGAAGTTCAGCAGCTGCTGGACAAGTTGGCTGCCAAGTCGCCTAAGTTGGTTGAAGACTTGGTGCCTGGTAAGTTGTCCTTGGGCGTGGTGACGCGCACCTTGCAGAATTTGTTGAACGAGTCGGTGTCGATTCGTGACATGCGCACCATTGCAGAGACTTTGTCTGAAGTGGCCAGCCGCACCCAAGAGCCTGAGCAATTGACCGCTTTGGTTCGTCCTAAGTTGGGCCGCATGATTGTTCAAAGCTTGGTGGATGACACCAACAGCTTGTCGGTGATGACTTTGGATCCTAGCCTCGAGCAGTTGATTCACAACATCTTGCAGCAAACTGCGCCTGGCCAAAGCATTGCCATGGAGCCTGGTTTGGCTGAACGTTTGTTTGGTGCTTTGCGCGATGGCGCGCGTGCCGTGGAAGAAATGGGTCACCCTGCCGTGTTGGTGGTGTCGCCCGTGATTCGCCCCTGGTTGTCCAAGGCTGTGCGTTATCGCGTGAACGATTTGACCTTGTTGTCTTACAGCGAAATTCCAGATGATCAGACCGTGAAAGTGGTGCACACCGTGCACGCCGAAACACGCTGAACAGCTTAGACAAACAATCGAATAAAACCAGATTCAACCCTTAGATTGATGAAGAGATAAGACCATGGAACTCAAACGCATCCTTGCTCGCGATACTCGCAGCGCCACTGAAAAGGCGATGGCTTTGTACGGCCCCGATGTGTTGATCATCTCGAATCAACGCGTGGAAGGGCAAACAGAATTGATCGTGGCTTTGGAAGTGGCCGAGGCCAGCCCTGAAGAGTTGATGGACGACGAGGTTGGCAGCAGCACGGTGACTGTGCAAGCCGCAGCGCCCACACGCCAACAAGTTTCCAATACACCCTCTTCTGTCAGCAGTCCATTCAGTGACCACTTGCACCACTTGATGCAATCGGGCGCTAAAAAAGAAGCGCAAGAAGAAGCTTCTGAAGCGCTCGCATTCAACAAACTTGCGCGTGACGCATCCTCATCAGAGCACTTGCTGACGCAAGGCCGTGAGCAAGTTCGCAGCCAAGAAATTGTGTCTTTGGTGCGTGAAGAGCTGGCCGCATTGCGCCAAGAGTTTCGCTTGAGCCAGCAAACAGCCAGCTGGCAAATGAACCAATACTGGCCCGCGCACATTCAACCTTTGGTGCAAGCCATGACGGAATCTTCTGTGCCAACCGCCTTGCGCGCCTTGTTGCAAGAAGGCTTGCGCGAGCAGCCCAGTTTGGACAGCGCTTTGGCCAGCATTCGCAGCCAACTGACGCACAATTTAGAGCGCCCCCAAGAGGGTTTTCCCAACCGCGGCGTTCAGGTCATGGCCGGCTTGTCGGGCGCTGGCAAAAGTTTGATGGTGGCCAAAGCGGCGCAACAAGCGGCCCTGCATTACGGTGTCGAATACGTGGCGGTGGTGAGTTACCACGACATGCGTGCTGGCGCTTGGGCACAAACGCAAATGCTGTGCGCCCAATTGGGTGTGGAGTGTTTCCGTGCAGCCAACCCCGAAACACTGAGTTTGCTCTTGAATGAGCTGTCACCACGTCGCTTGATTTTGATTGACACCCCCGGTGTGCAGATGAACGAGCGTTTGGCCGAAATTTCGCAAATTTGCCCAGAGGCCGGTTTGCATGCGGTGGTGCCTGCCGACTCTTCTGGCGTCACCTTGTCACGCATCATGTTGAAATCCAATCTGCAATGGCAGAGCCTGATGATCAGCAAGTTGGACGAATCCCATTCACCTTGGCCCTTGATCCAGTTCTTGATTGCCGAAGGCGCGCAATGCGTGGTTTCCGCGGGCGGCAGTTCGGACCGCGTGGCCGATGGCTTGAAATCGTCGGGCTTGCAAAAACTCATCAACATTGCCATGGCGCAATTGACCCCAAGCCCTGAGGCTTTGGGCGATGTCATGGTGGAAGCTGACCTAAAACCTGCGACACTAGAGCCTCAGGTGAAAGAGCTTGAAGCTGCCAATGAACCCCTCACCCACACACTGGGTTTGAGCCGTCCGCATTGGTCAGTGGAAATCCCTCAGAATGAGCTTCATGGATAAAGCAAAAAGTACCCAAGTCATTGGCATTGCCAGTGGCAAAGGAGGGGTGGGTAAAACCACGGTCTCTGTGAACTTGGCTGTTGCACTGCAGGCCATGGGTCATCGCGTCATGTTGTTTGACGCCGACATGAGTCTGGCCAATGCCCAAATTGCATTGGGCTGCCGTTGTCCCTACAACCTCAGCCATTTTTTAAGTGGCGAAAAAACACTGCAAGAAATCATCGTCACCACCCGCCAAGGCATTAAGCTGGTGCCGGGTGCGTCTGGCATTCAAGAAATGGCAGCCTTGGGTGATATCCAAGCGGCCAACATCGTGCGTGCCTTCAGCGCCCTCACCGATGACATCGATTTTCTGATTGTCGACATGGCCGCAGGCATTTCGCCTGAAGTCTTGGCTTTCATGTCCGCTTGTTCCCGCCGCTTTGTGGTGGTGCGCGACGATCCGTCGTCCATTGCCGACGCCTACGCCACCATCAAGGTGCTGATTCAAGACCACGGTTTGGATGAGATTTACCTCATCCCCAATGGTGTGGGCAGCGCGCAAGAAGGCTATCAATTGTTTGAGCGCATCAACCAAGTGTGTGCCCGCTTTTTGAACCGCACCATTCGCTATTTGGGCTCGATTGAAAACGACGAGCTGATTTTGGCGGCGCTCAAAAAATACCAACCGGTGGCCGAATTTGCCCCTGGCAGTGCAGGCGCACGTGATTTCCGTCGATTGGCTGAAGCCATTCGTCAATTGGAGCCCATTGATGAGGCTTCGGGTGGCTTGCAGTTTTTTGTGGAGCGTTTGGTGAAAACCAGCGCATAAGACCATGGCCAACTCCACTCGCCTTTACGAACAGGTTCAAAACAACAGCGAAGCGCTGGTCATGGCCCATTTGGGCATGGTCAAGCGCGTGGCTTTGCACCTGAAGGTGAGACTGCCACCTTTCATGGAACTCGACGAGTTGATTCAAGTGGGCATGATTGGCTTGCTCGAAGCGGCCCGCGCCTACGACCCCGTCAAGGGCATCGAGTTTGAGAATTTTGCACACAGCCGCGTTCGCGGGGCCATTTTGGACGAGGTGCGTCGCCTGTCCTTTTTGCCTCGCTCGGCCGTGGCCATCAACAAATCGCACAGTGAGGCCACCCATGAGTTGGGCGCCGAGTTGGGCCGCACGCCCACCCAGGCCGAATTGGCCGACTACATGGGCAAGGACATTGAGCTGTTTCACAAAGAACGCACGCAAGCGCGTCGCTTTGAAACCTATTCCATGGAAGTGGTGACTGAGGAGGTGATGAACATTGCCACCGATACGTCGCAACAGCCCGAGGCCATTGTGGAGCACGAGCAGTTCATGGGCGCTTTGACCGATGCCATCGGCGATTTGCCCGAGCGCGACCAATTGTTAATGAATTTGTATTACGTTGAAGAGCTGAACCTCAAAGAAATTGGTGAAGTTTTGGGTGTGACCGAGTCCAGGGTGAGCCAGTTGCTCACGGCGGTGGTCAAAAAACTGCGCGGCACCCTCAAAGTTGAGCCTGCCAATGTGGCCAAACCCAAGGCTGGAAAGGGTGCGGCATGAGCCTGTCCTTCGCTTTTTCTGGGGTTCGCGCCATTCCGCAGCCATTTGTGGCTTCTTTTGCATCTGAAGACTCAAGTTTCCCGATGTCCCTCCGATTCCTGCTGTGTCAGGATCAAAAGGAACAAGACATCATGCGAGTACATTTCAAAGCAATGGAGAGCTACGGCGAAGGTAACCATGCATCACAAGCCATGGTGGCCGATAAGGTTGAGCTCATTCAGATGCTGTTTGACGGCTTGATTGACAGCTTGGTCACAGCCAAGGGTCACATTCAGCGCGGCTCTATTGAAGACAAAAACAAAAGTTTGGTGCGCGCTGGCCGCATCGTCCTGGGCTTACAAGGTGCCTTGGACTTGGACAAAGGCGGCGACCTGGCACGCAACCTGTACGAGTTGTACAGTTATGTGACACGCCGTTTGGTGCATGTGAATGCTCGCAATGACCTCGATGCATTGCAAGAAGTTCACACGCTGTTGAATGAA
>CANGCI010000143.1 GCA_947451995.1 Comamonadaceae bacterium
CACGCTCAGCGCCATTTCTGGAACAGGCCTCACGCGCACAGCGGTGTTCACGCCCTTTGCAGACACAGCCTTGGTTGCGGCCAGCATCACCGTGACAGCCGACAGCTACACCGATACCGCTGGCAATGCGGGCCTTGCGGGAACCTCCCCCACCCTCAACGTCAACACTTTCAAAAACGCCATCTACTTGGACGACATTGCCAACAACATTGGCGGGTACGCCATCGAAGGGCCTAACACGGGGTCCTACTTTGGCTTTGCGGTGAGCTTGGCCGGCGACTTCAATGGCGATGGTTATGGCGACGTGGTCATGGGCGCGCCGCTCAACACCTTCACCGACACCGCCTTGCGCACGCAGGGCGGCGGTGCTGTTTTGTATGAGGGTGGCCTGAATACCAACCTGGTACCCAAAGGTTACATCGGCACAGGCCAGGTCAATGGCCACTACTACACCTACAGCGTCAACAAAGGTTGGTTGGGTTTCTCGGTGGCCGGTGTAGGCGACATGAACAACGACGGTCTGGCCGATCTGTTGATTGGCATGCCGCAAGATGCTGCCAGCACAAACCCGGGCGGCGCTTTCTTGGTCTACGGAAAAGCGAATTCAACAACAGGCAGTTTGGCGGAATACCAAAAAGACATCTCCGCCTTGGCCACAACGCCCGACGCACTCAACATTACCAGCACCTTTGACACCGCAGGTTTTTCAGTCAGCAGCGCGGGCGATGTCAACGGCGACGGTTGGATCGACATGATCATCAGCGCGCACTTTCAAACAGTGAGTGGCCTTGTGGGCAACACTGGCAAGACCTATGTGGTTTATGGCAGCGCGGCCTTGTCGGCATTGCAAACCATTTCATTGGGCAATGTGGGTGGCACGGTGCCAGGCTTTGTGATTTCGGGTTGGCAAGCCGGCGAAGAAAGCGGAACGTCTGTCAGCAGCGCAGGCGACTTCAATGGCGACGGAAAAGCCGACTTGCTGGTGAGCGCCTATTTCAACGACACCGCAGGCAGTCAAGCCGGTGCCACGTATGTCATCTTGGGCAAAACAGGCAACACCGCTGTCGACTTGGCCAACATCAAAAACAACACCGGCGGTTTTGTGATCTTGGGAGAAAACGGCCAAGACATGAGCGGCGTGTCCGTCAGCAGTGGCGGTGACATCAACGGCGATGGCTTGGGCGACATTCTGATTGGTGCCGTCATAGGGGGCAGTGGCAATGCCAATGTTGACAGTGGCAAGACCTATGTTGTCTTTGGTCGCACCACCGCCAATGCCACCATCGATTTGGGTCAAATTGTTGCAGGCAATGGCGGCTTTGCCATTTTGTCGACCACGGCCGTAGAGCAAAGTGGTCACAGCGTCAGCAGTGCGGGAGACATCAATGGCGATGGTCTGGCCGACATCATTTTGGGCGCACCCTTTAGCCCAGTGGATGGCGGTGCTAACTCGGGCCGCAGCTTCGTGGTGTATGGCAAAGCCACCACCACCAATGTCAACTTGTCGGACGTTGTCAACAACACCGGTGGCTTTGCCATTATTGGCCAAGGCGCTCAGGATTTGAGCGGCTACTCCGTTGGCGCCGCAGGTGATGTGAATGGCGACGGCTTGGCTGATTTAATTGTGGGCGCACCCGGTTATGACGCAGCCCACGGTAGTGTTCAAACGGGTCGCTCGTACATCATCTTTGGCAGCAAGACAGGCGCGTTTGCGGCCGGCAGTGCGGTTGACAACACAGGCACCAGCGCCAACGACACCCTCACCTCCACGGGCGCGCAAACCTTGGCGGGCGGCAGCAACTCTGCAGGCACGGGCAACGACACCTTCACCTCCAACGGTGCAGACGTGCTGTTAGGCGGCATGGGCAAAGATACCTTTGTTTTGAACCAAAGCACCATCACGGCGCTTCAAAGTAATTTTGGCGCAGGTGGCAACACGACTCAATTGGCAAAAATCGATGGGGGTGGGGCCATTGACACCTTACGCTTGGGCGGCACAGGCACCCTCAATTTGAATCTGTCCTTGATCAGCAATACTTCCGCGGGAAACATTGAAGGCAGCAGCCGAATCAACAGCATTGAACGCATTGATTTGCTCACCAACACTGGCGCCAACGAGTTGACCATCCGTGTGGCCGATGTACTCGACATGGCGGGCAGCAACTGGGCCAACTTGACTAGCTTGAACAGCCAGGGTGCGGGTGGCTGGAGCCCAGCAACGGGCGGATCAACCGGCATCAATGCCAACGTGATGAACTACCACCAAGTGGCCGTGACGGGCGGTAGCAACGACAAAGTGAGCACCACCGGCTGGACCCTGAACAACACGGGCAATGTGATCGACAGCGCTGGTATCAACTACAGCGTTTACACCGCTACCAGTGGCGCACCGGCCATGCTGCTGGTGCAAACAGACATTCAGCGCAGCAGCATTTTGTGATGCACTGCTGCTGAATGGCTTTGCTCTGAGAAGGTCAAGGTGCAGCGCGCTGCATCGAGGCCTTTAAGGTGGCATTCAATGAATCCAATGCATCTGCATAATGCGCTCGCGTTGTTTTGGACATGCCTGGTTTAGCGATGGCCTTTTCCAGCAAACTGACCAATTGACGCGCGTTCTCGCGCATGATGCTGCGCGCGTCTGCTGGCCAGGGTCCGGCTGGCTTGACCAACACATCTGCCATTCGGCGCAACTGTTCACGTTGCAAGTTGCGGCGCATCAGGCTGGTCTCTTGGCCGGTTTTGGCTTCAGACCAAATGGCGTCTTGCAAAGCATCGTAGACATCGGCCAAGCCCAAGGTTTCTTTCGGGTCATGGACCTTCATGCTGACTTCGGCAAGACGAGTGGCTACTGCAGGTGAGTAGACATGGTCTAGGATGCCCTTTTGCACACCGGCCACCAAGGATGCGACGGAAGTTTGCAAGCCCGTTTCGGTGTCACCGCGGTCCAACCGATCGGAGGCCAAACGGGCAATCAACTCTGGCTTGAACTTGAAACTGTCGGTGCCAAAGAAATCTTTGGTGACCAAGCTTAAAGCTTCACGCTGTTGCGCCGCACTGACCGGTTCGAACAAAGGCTTGTTGCTGCCTGCCCGCTCGCGGCGTGTGTGCACACCCCCAATGTACTTGGCTGCCAAAGGTGCCACACGCGCCAACTGAACAAAGCCGCTGCGAAAGCTGCGCGTGAGGCGCTCATAACTTTCGCCAGTTGCCAAGTTCATGCTTTGCAAGCGGTCCCACAACTCGCGCGACAGTTTCATGCGCTGCTTGTAATAAGCCATTGGGTCTGCACCCAAGTCGAAGCGGTTAACCAAGGGGTCAATGCCACCCATGGTGCCGTAGCCTGCGTCTTCATCGGTGTCAAATTGCAACTCACGTTGACCGGCCTTGGCCAAAATTTGCGCCAAGCCTTGCGCCTCTTGCCCTGCGTCAAACTGTTTGTAGCCAAATTCAATCGCCCAATAATCGTAGGGACCCAGCGTCGACATCACGTACTCACCCTGCTTCTCGCCCTTGGCAGAAATGTTGTAAGGCGTGTAGTCCATGACGGAAGCCGTCACGCCATTCACCTTGGTGAAATTGGGATCTTGAATTTGCTTCAAGTCGTACACCGTCGAAGCACGGAAGTTGTGACGCAAGCCCAAGGTGTGACCCACCTCGTGCATGATGACGTCTTTCAAATACGCTTTGGCCAAGGCCTCTGCTTGTGGGCTGTCCAACTCCACGCCGCGGGCTTCGAGCAGGTCGAGCGCGTAATGCAACTCTTGCGCAGCCTCGGCGGCATGCTCACACAATTCGGCATCGACACCGCGCACACGTGCCAGATCTTCCACAACCAACCGGCGTGCACCGCGCGTGAACACATCGGCCATGCCAATGTCGGCGTCCAAGATTTCACCCGTACGTGGATCGACTTGTGAAGGGCCAATGGCAAATCCCACATCGGCGCCAGTGAACCAACGGACTGAGGCATGGCGCGCGTCCATGGTGTTGAAATCATCAGACGCTTGCTGCTGCTTGGCCACAATGGCGTTCTTGAAACCGGCCCGCTCAAAGGCTTTGTTCCATTCCAAAATGCCTTGCATCACAGACTCACGGTATTTTTCTGGAATGCTCTTGTCCAACCAATACACGATGGGTTCTTTGGGCTCGGACAGCGCGGCACTCGCGTCCTTCTTTTCCAGGCGCCAACGTTTGAGCAAATGCGTTTTGGCTTTGACATTGAGATCGGTGGTGTAGTCTGTGCGGGCCACTGTAAAAAAGCCCACGCGCTCATCGGCCACGCGCGTTGCCATGGGTTCAGGCAAAGGCATGAAACTGTAATAGAACGACACAAACATGCTGCGCGGATCGGGCGTGGCGCTGGGAGGTGGCGGTGTTGGCACGGGCGAAGGCATCATGGGCGGTGGCGACAACTTCGGCACGGCAAAGTGCACTTTGACCTCCAAGCCCGTAAGGCTGGCTGTATTTTTGGTACTGGTAAACGACGTGTTGCGCGTGTCCAAGCCAAAGGGCATGCGGAAAGAAGCCTCCAAACGCGTTTGGTAACCCGGAATGTCCGAGAACAACAGCGCATTGGCCTCAATCAAGATAGATTTTGTTTCTGGATTAGGTGCAGACACGACAGCCGCGCTGCTCATCAAACTGTCTGAGAAAGACTCAGACACAAACTGCGCTTGCGGTGTGCCCTCTTTGGCAAAGAACTGCGTATTCTTGGCAATCAACTGAACCTGATTGCCCACCTTTTGAAACTCCACCAACTTGGCGCCACCCATTTGGCTGCCGTACAAACCACGCTCGCCAATGGAGCGTGGCACGTTGTAAGAAAAGAAAAACGGCTTGCCCAATTGAGAAGGCAAGATTTCAAGCCAAACCTTGTCGTCCTTTTGGTGCAATGTGAAAAAGCCAGGCGTGGACTTGGCGTCTTTTAAAATGTCTTTCATAGGCCGCAGGGCACCGGGAGCGGCTGGCGGTGTGGCTGGCGCAGCAGCGGGTGCCGACCCATTGGCAGGCGGTGTTGCAGGTGCAGCAGGCGATTGCGCTTGCACTGAAGACCATGCCCATAAACTCAAACAAGCTGCCGACAACAGTGAGTATTTAAAACGGTTTGATTGACATGCAATGCGAGCCATGAGAAGTCCAAGTTCAAAATTTGAATGATTTGCGCATTCTAAAGAGACCTTGACTGGGGTTAATACCAAGCCCTGATGGGCTTAGGGTTAAGCCTTGAACAGGCTAAGAGGCAAATGTTTCTGATAACTCTCAAAGTCTTTGTCTAGACTTAAAACAGGCCAAGCTCTGTTGATGGCCACGGCACAAATCAGGAAATCTGTGTTCGAGCCCTGCACACCTGCTTGGCGACATTTGTTGAAACTCTGTGCAGCCAACTCATAGTCTGCACTGCTGAGTGAGACATCAGGAAAGACGCCGAGGATTTTCTGCAGAGTTTCGAATTGGTCTTTAGTTTTGACACCCGAAAGCAACTCTTGTCGAACAGGACCAAGCAAGGCAACACGGCCATCGTATATCAATTCTTTGAGTAATTCGACTACCCTTGATTCGAGCAAACTACCCGTAGTAGCCTTTTGTCTGCGCAACGCTTGCGACCACACCGATGTGTCGATGAGGACCTTCATGCAGTGCGCCTCGATTTGGCTCTCGCCTTCTTGACAATTGGTAAGTCGCCTCTCTTGAAATGACGCTGTGCATGTGCGTCATAAGAAGGATCAAATTCAATGGTCCCAAAGCTGTCCAAGATTTGAAGTTGTTTCTTTTTTTGAACGTAGTCCATCAATGCCTGCGTGACTACCTCACGCTTTGTGCGGTGCCCCCCCAAGAGTCTTGCTTCTTCAATCAACTGATCGTCCAGTGCTAAATTTGTAGCCATGTGTGAAATCCTACACATATTAATGTGTAGATTACACGACGCATTGCAAAATGTGTCAAGGTCAAGTGTGAAAGAACAGGGTTTGCACGTGTCATGCATTGGCTCACAAACTTGCACAATCTAGGCATGTCGACACTCATCTTGATCAACCCTCATGCCGCAGGCGGGCGGGCCCGGCGGCTGTTGCTGCCTTTGGATGTTTGGCTCACAGCGCTTGGACTTGCGCAGAAGCCCGACATCGTGATGCCCGAAAGTTTGCACGAGGCACACCATGAAATTGCCAAGCGCCCCCATGGGTCGAAGATTGTGGTGGTGGGGGGCGATGGCACGCTGAACCAAATGTTGCCCAGCCTGATCAGCGGCAAACACGTGATTGGCTTGGTGCCGTATGGAAGTGGCAATGACTGCGCGCGTGCTTGGGGTTTGCACAAGTTGTCTTGGCAGGACGCACTGTCCTTTGCATTGAGTGGTTCAGCCAGTGCCATCGATGTGGGGCGCA
>CANGCI010000144.1 GCA_947451995.1 Comamonadaceae bacterium
CGCCGCAAGAGGGCAGCATCACTTTCCGCGGTCAAACTTTTGATCACATGAACAGCCGCCAAGTGGCCGAAATGGGCGTAGCCCGTACTTTCCAAAACTTGGCGCTGTTCAAAGGCATGAGCGTGATCGACAACATCATGACGGGCCGTAACTTGCGCATGAAGAGCAACATCTTGATGCAAGCCTTGCGCATTGGCCCTGCCGAAAATGAAGAAATGAAACACCGCGAGCGTGTGGAAGAGATCATTGATTTCTTGGAAATCCAGGCCTATCGCAAAACGCCAGTGGGTCAGCTGCCCTACGGTTTGCAAAAGCGCGTCGACTTGGGTCGCGCGTTGGCCATGGAGCCGCAAGTCTTGTTGCTCGACGAGCCGATGGCCGGTATGAACGTCGAAGAAAAACAAGACATGTGCCGTTTCATCTTGGATGTGAACGACGAGTTTGGTTGCACCATCGTTTTGATTGAGCACGACATGGGTGTGGTGATGGACATTTCCGACCGCGTGGTGGTGCTCGACTACGGCAAGAAAATTGGCGATGGCACACCCGAAGAAGTTCGCAACAACGAAGAAGTGATCAGCGCCTATTTGGGCACTTCACACTAAGCACAAGGACAGCAAAATGGGATTTTTTCTTGAAACCTTGATTGGCGGCCTGATGGCCGGCATGCTCTATTCCTTGGTGGCCTTGGGCTTCGTGCTCATTTACAAAGCCTCGGGTGTGTTCAACTTTGCGCAAGGTGCGATGGTGTTGTTTGCAGCCTTGGCCATGGCACGTTTTGCTGAATGGATCCCTGCGTATGCAGGCATCACCAGCCCTGTCGCAGCCAACCTCATTGCTTTCGTATTGGCGGCAGGCGTCATGTTCATTGTGGCGTGGGTCATTGAATTCTTGGTGCTGCGTCATTTGGTCAATCAAGAGGGCACCACGCTGCTCATGGCCACTTTGGGCATTACGTATTTCTTGGACGGTGTCGGCCAATCCATCTTCGGCAGCGACATTTACAAGATCGACATTGGCATGCCCAAAGAACCGTTGATGGCTTTTGAGAAAGCCTTTGAAGGCGGCATCATGATCAACCAAGAAGACATGGTGGCAGCGGCTATTGCGGCAGTGCTGGTTGCAGGTCTCAGTGTGTTCTTCCAAAAAACGACCACTGGCCGCGCCTTGCGCGCTGTGGCGGATGATCACCAAGCAGCACAGTCGATAGGCATTCCTTTGAATCGCATCTGGGTCATTGTGTGGTGCGTGGCGGGCATTGTGGCTTTGGTGGCCGGCATGATTTGGGGTTCCAAATTGGGCGTTCAATTCTCACTGTCAACGGTCGCGTTGCGCGCACTGCCTGTGGTGATCTTGGGCGGTTTGACTTCTGTGCCTGGCGCCATCATTGGCGGCCTCATCATCGGTGTGGGCGAGAAGTTGTCAGAAGTTTTCTTGGGCCCTTATGTGGGGGGTGGCATTGAAATTTGGTTTGCCTATGTGCTGGCCTTGGGTTTCTTGCTCGTCCGTCCTCAAGGTTTGTTTGGTGAAAAGATCATCGATCGCGTTTAAACACAAACACGAACGCCAGCACTGAACATTCACGATCGCAGAAAGAATTTATGTTTTACAGAGAAAACGGCCAATTCAAAACCAGCTACAAAGCTGACCAACAAATTTTCCCCATCGCGCAAGACCGTTGGGGCGTGTTGCTCATCGTTGCGTTTGCATTTTTCGCGGTGCCTTTGTTGGCCGACGAATACATGATGCGCGCCATTCTGATCCCTTTCCTCATTTTGTCGCTTGCCGCTTTGGGCGTGAACATCTTGGTGGGTTACTGCGGCCAGATCTCTTTGGGTTCAGGCGCTTTCATGGCGGTGGGTGCTTATGCCGCGTTTAACTGCTGGGTGCGTTTAGAAGGCATTCCCTTGGTGGGCGCTTTGTTGGTGGGTGGTTTCTTTGCCACGTTGGTCGGCATCTTTTTCGGCATTCCAAGCTTGCGTGTGAAAGGTTTGTATTTGTCTGTGGCCACCTTGGCTGCGCAGTTCTTCTGCGATTGGGCTTTCTTGCGCATCAAGTGGTTTACCAACGACTCCGCTTCTGGCACTGCATCGGTGGCCAACCTCACCGCCTTTGGCTTTGATGTGGTCACGCCTTTGCAGAAATACATTTTCTGCTTGAGCGTGTTGGTGGTCTTTGGTGTGTTGGCCAAGAACTTGGTGCGCGGCGCCATTGGTCGCGAGTGGATGGCCATTCGCGACATGGACGTGGCCGCTGCGGTCATTGGCATTCGCCCCATGTACGCCAAGCTCAGCGCGTTTGCTGTGAGCTCTTTCATTGTGGGCGTGGCGGGTGCATTGTGGGCCTTCGTTCACCTCGGTTCATGGGAGCCAGCGGCTTTCTCCGTGGACCGTTCGTTCCAGTTGCTGTTCATGGTGATCTTGGGCGGCATGGGCTCCATCATGGGCAGTTTCTTTGGCGCAGGCTTCATTGTGGTTCTGCCCATTGCCATCAACTTGATTCTTCCCGTGTTGGGATCTCTTGTGGGTGTGGAGGTCAGCACGGCTGCCTTGACCCACGCAGAGCAAATTATTTTTGGTGCATTGATTGTGTGGTTCTTGATTGTGGAACCTCACGGCTTGGCCAAATTGTGGAGTGTGGGCAAGCAAAAAATGCGTGTCTGGCCTTTCCCTCACTGAGTTCGTCAGTCGTTTTACAAAAGTTTTTTCACTACTTCTTTTTAAATTTTCAACAGGAGACAAACCATGAAGCTTCGTCAACTCGTTCTCGCTGCATCGGTGGTGGCTGCGGCTGCTACCAGCGCGTTGGTCAGCACTGCTGCCTTCGCGCAAGCCAAAGAACAATTCTTCCCCGTGTTGCCTTACCGCACAGGTGCTTATGCACCGAATGGTGTGCCATGGGCCAACGGCTACGCCGATTACCTCAAGTTGATCAACGCCCGTGATGGCGGTATCAACGGTGTGAAAATCACCTTCGAAGAGTGCGACACAGCCTACGCCACAGACCGCGGCGTGGAATGTTACGAGCGTCTGAAGGGCAAAGCACAAGGCGGTATTTTCCAGCCTTTGTCTACCGGCATTACCTTCGCGTTGACAGAGAAAGCACCTGCTGACAAAAACCCCTTGATCACTGGCGGCTATGGCCGTTCAGAGTCTAGCGACGGTGGCGTGTTCAAGTGGAACTTCCCATTGCAAGGGACTTACTGGTCTGGCGCCGACATCATCATGCAATTCATTACCAAGAAAGAAAACGGTAACTTGAAAGGCAAGAAGATCGCTTTGGTCTATCACGACAGCCCTTACGGCAAAGAGCCCATTCCTTTGTTGCAAGAGCGCGCCAAAATGCAAGGTTACGACCTGCAATTGTTGCCAGTGACAGCACCTGGCGTGGAGCAAAAAGCCACGTGGTTGCAAATTCGCCAAGCCCGTCCCGACTACGTTTTGCTGTGGGGCTGGGGCGTGATGAACTCGGCTGCTTTGAAAGAGGCTGTGGCCACAGGTTATCCCCGCGAAAAAATGTACGGCGTGTGGTGGTCTGCTGCTGAACCCGATGTCAAAGACGTGGGTGAAGCTGCCAAAGGCTACAACGGCTTGGTGGCTACTGGCCCTGGCGGCAAAGTGATCGAAGACATCCAGAAGCACGTGCATGCCAAGAAGCAAGGCACCGGCCCAGCAGACGAAGTGAACACCACTTTGTACAACCGGGGCATGGTCAGCGCAGCTTTGGCAGTTGAAGGCGTTCGTGCTGCACAAGAGCGTTTTGGCAAAGGCAAAGTCATGAATGGCGACCAAATCCGTTGGGGTCTGGAAAACCTGAACATGGACGACAAAGCCTTGAAGAAATTGGGCCTGGACTCCGTCATGAAGCCCCTGAGCACTTCTTGTCTCGACCACGAAGGTTCACGCACAGCGCGCATGCACACATGGGACGGTAAAAAATGGAACTACAGCTCCGACTGGATCGAAGCTGACACCACCATCATCAAGCCACTCGTGAAGCAATTTGCTGACAAGTACGCTGCAGAGAAAAAACTGACACGCCGCACACCAGCGGACTGCCAGTCTTAATCTGACGCAGGGGTGGGTGGCCAACACCATGTTGCCGCCCCTCTTCTTCAGACTTGCGTGCAGGTCTGAGGTGGAGTATCAAATTCATTGAGCAGGGTCATCATGGACGCTAAAAATATTGTTCTCAACGTCAATGGCATTGAAGTCATTTACAACCACGTCATCTTGGTTTTAAAGGGCGTGTCATTGCAAGTGCCAGAAGGCAGCATCGTGGCTTTGCTAGGCGGTAATGGCGCAGGCAAAACAACCACGCTGCGTGCAGTGTCCAACTTGCTCCAAGGCGAGCGCGGTGCGGTCACCAAGGGCTCGATTGAACTGCGCGGCGAGCGCATCGAAAACTTGTCACCCGCCGATTTGGTGCAACGCGGTGTGGTCCAAGTGATGGAAGGCCGTCATTGCTTTGCCCACTTGACCATTGAAGAGAACTTGCTCACAGGCTCTTACACGCGCAAAGACAAAGGCGAAATTGCCGCCAACTTGGACAAGGTCTACACCTACTTCCCCCGTCTTAAAACACGCCGCACATCCCAAGCCGCTTACACCTCCGGTGGTGAACAACAAATGTGCGCCATTGGCCGCGCCATCATGACCAACCCCAGCATGGTGTTGCTCGACGAGCCCTCCATGGGCTTGGCACCTCAAATCGTGGAAGAAGTGTTCAACATCGTGCGCGATCTGAACACCAAAGAAAAAGTCACCTTCTTGTTGGCTGAGCAAAATACCAACATGGCTTTGAAGTACTCAGACTACGGCTACATCATGGAAAGCGGCCGCATTGTGATGGACGGTGCGGCAAAAGACTTGGCCACGAATGAAGACGTGAAAGAGTTTTACCTCGGCATGGGCGGTGGCGAGCGCAAGAGCTTCAAAGATGTGAAGAGTTACAAACGTCGCAAGCGCTGGTTGGCTTGATTTTTCCAAACACATTCAAAGGATTTTTATGAATACGCACCTGGATGCATTGGAAACGCGCGCCCCAGCAGAACGCGAAGCGGCATTGTTGGCAGCCTTGCCCGCCCAAATCGCGCATGCTCAAAAGAATGCACCTGCCTTTGCAGATGCCCTCAAAGGCATCAACGCAGCAGACATCACCTCACGCGCAGCTTTGGCTGCATTGCCAGTGGTTCGCAAATACGAACTGTTGGAAAGACAAAAAGCCTCACGTGCTGCTGGCCAAAGCGTGTTCGGCGGTTTCAGTGCCATTGCTTTTGGCAAAAAAATGCCTCGCGTGTTCTCCAGCCCTGGCCCGATTTACGAACCCGAAGGTGCGCGCGCCGATTACTGGCGCATGGCCCGCGCCATTGCAGCAGCCGGTTTCAAATCGGGTGAACTGATTCACAACTGTTTCAGCTACCACTTCACACCTGCGGGCTCCATGATGGAGTCGGGTGCACATGCTTTGGGCTGTACCGTGTTTCCCGGCGGCATTGGCCAAACCGAACAGCAAGTCCAAGCCATGGCCGAGTTGCAGCCTGCGGGCTACATCGGAACCCCCAGCTTCTTGAAAATCATCATCGAGAAAGCCGCCGAAATGGGCGTGCCTTTGCCTTCCGTCAAAAAAGCCTTGGTGTCGGGAGAAGCCTTTCCACCGAGCCTGCGCGATTGGATGACCGAGCGCGGCGTCAATGCTTACCAGTGCTACGCCACCGCCGACGTGGGTTTGATTGCCTACGAAACCAGTGCCCGACAAGGCTTGATCGTCGATGAAGGGGTGATCGTTGAAATTGTGCGCCCTGGTACGGGCGACCCTGTGCCTGAAGGTGAGGTGGGCGAATTGGTCATCACCAGCTTGAACCCTGACTATCCCTTGATTCGCTTTGGCACGGGTGACTTGTCAGCCATCTTGAGTGGCCCTTGCCCCACCGGCCGCACCAACCAGCGCATCAAGGGTTGGATGGGACGTGCCGATCAAACCACCAAGGTGCGCGGTATGTTTGTGCACCCCGGTCAAGTGGCCGAAGTGGTCAAGCGCTTTCCGGCGGCCTTGAAGGCCCGTTTGGTGGTCCAAGGCGAAATGGCCAATGACAGCATGGCCTTGCATGTCGAAACCCAGGCGGCTGGCCAAGGCGAGGCCGAGCTCAAAGCCCAAATTGCAGAAGCCATTCGCGACATCACCAAGTTGCGCAGCGACGTCCTGTTGGTGGCACCAGGGACCTTGGCCAATGACGGCAAAGTCATTGAGGATGCGCGCAGTTATCAGTAA
>CANGCI010000145.1 GCA_947451995.1 Comamonadaceae bacterium
CAAGGTGCGCTCAAAGGCATGGGGGCTGTGTCGGGCGGCTTGATCATTGCAACAGGCTTGAAACTCTCCAAGACAATGCCTCAAAACCCGCTCGGGCTTTGGCTGGCCATTGCCTTTGCCGTGATCACGTTCGCGGCGGTTGGTATTTTTCGTATTTCTTTGATTTGGGTCTTGCTCGGCTTAGGGCTGCTCGCTTGCCTACTCACTTACCGTGCTTTGGGCATCACATCCAAGCTGCATGAGGGTGACACCAAATGAATGAGGTCTTGAATTTAAGCCCTCAGGATTGGCTAAGTCTGT
This sequence comes from Comamonadaceae bacterium, assembly GCA_947451995.1. Classification (GTDB taxonomy): domain Bacteria; phylum Pseudomonadota; class Gammaproteobacteria; order Burkholderiales; family Burkholderiaceae_C; genus Limnohabitans_A. Next base: position 301 of record CANGCI010000145.1, read on the forward strand.
TCACGCACTTTGCCCTGCTGTCAGTGCTTGGCGTGGGAGGTGCCATCACCACCGCGCCCGAAATGCATCGGTATTTGGTGGACGAGAAAAATTGGCTAACCGATGCCTCATTCTCCTCATCAATCGCATTGGCCCAGTCTGCCCCTGGCCCCAATGTGTTGTTTGTGGCTTTGATGGGATGGAACATTGGCCTCAATGCGGGTGGCGGATTGTCTGCAGGTCCGCATGCATGGGCGTTAGGCATGATGGGTGTGTTGATCACCATGGTGGGCATCATGCTGCCCTCCTCCATCTTGACGTACCAAGCCACTCAATGGACCCATAAAAATCGAAATTTACGCTCTGTGCGCGCCTTCAAATCTGGCATGGCCCCTATTGTCATTGGCCTGTTGGTGTCGACAGGATGGTTGCTGTCAGCCGCTCACCGAGACTTTCAGCAAGACTGGAAGGTTTGGTTGGTCACGGCGGCTGCAACGGTGTTGATGCTGAAAACCAATTTGCATCTGCTGTGGATGATTGCCATTGGTGGCGTTTTGGGTGGTGCTGGCCTGCTTTAAGCCAGACGTTGCCGCACGGCTTCAAACAAGCAAACACCACTGGCCACAGACACATTCAGGCTTTCAACCGCGCCTTGCATCGGGATGCTAACCAACTCATCGCAGGTCTTGCGCGTTAATTGACGCATGCCTGGGCCTTCTGCACCGAGCACCAACGCAACAGGCGCTTTGAGGTCCACCTGGTAAATATTTTTGGACGCGTCACCACTGGTACCAATCACCCAAATGGCGCGTTCTTTCAATTCACCCAAAGTGCGCGCCAAATTGGTCACCATGAAATAAGGAACTGTTTCAGCGGCACCACTGGCCACCTTGGCCACTGTGGCGTTGATGCCAGCGGCATGGTCCTTTGGTGCAATGACGGCATGCGCACCGGCGCCATCGGCAACACGCAGGCAGGCACCTAAATTATGGGGGTCTGTGATGCCATCCAAAACCAACAGCAAAGGTGGACCTTGAACTTGATCTAACAAATCGTCGAGGGAATGCGCTTGGGGCAGTGTTTCTACGCGCGCAGCCACGCCTTGGTGGCCGTGGCTGCCGGCCAACTTGGCCAAACGCATGCTGTCTGCTTCAATGAGTCGAACACCTGCTTCTTGAGCGCGATCAATGAATTGGCGCATGCGAGCATCGCGGCGGGTGGACTCGAAATAAATTTCAACAATGGATTGCGGTGCCGTTTTCAAACGGACACCCACGGCATGGAAGCCGAACAGAACTTTGGGAGATGACATGCCCCAGATTATCCTTGGGATATGAGCTGTCCAGCTTGCAAAGTGAGCGTTCTATGGCAACGCTGGGCCAATTTGTGGTCGTGCGTGACCAAAATGAGGGTGGTCCCTCGGGCTTGGTTCATGGAAAGCATCAAATCCATGATGCTTTCACCGGTTTGCGCATCCAGACTGCCGGTCGGCTCATCCGCCAACAAAAGCTGAGGTTGAACCACAAAAGCCCTGGCCAATGCCACCCGTTGTTGCTCTCCACCACTCAACACTTTGGGGAAATGCGTCAAACGCTGCGACAAGCCAACCTGGGTCAGTATGTCCTTGGCCAAACGAGATGCATCTCGATGACCCGCCAGCTCTAGCGGCAACATGACGTTTTCCAGTGCGGTCAAATGCCCCATGAGTTGAAAATTCTGAAAGACAAATCCCAATTGCTGACCGCGCCATGCTGCACGTTCGTCTTCTGACATGTCAAACAAAGATTTGCCTGCCAACATGACACGCCCCTCAGTAGGCGTGTCAAGGCCCGCCATCAAAGACAACAAAGTACTTTTGCCCGAACCTGATGCGCCCAAAATGGCCACAGTCTCCCCAGCTTTTACGGTGAAATCAATATCACGCAAAATAGACAGCGTTCCGCTGACATCTTGTACGGCTTTGCTGACGTGCTGGATTGAAATGATTGTTTCTGACATGCACCTACCTTTATTGCGATTTCGACACTTTAACCGGCTTGTTGTGGGCTTGTTGGCCATGGGTTTATCTGTTGCGATGAGCTTTGCGCAAAACACCTCAACACAGACACCCTCACAAGCCCCCAAAGTCTTGATCGTGGGAGATTCATTGAGTGCCGAGTATGGACTGACGCGTGGCACCGGCTGGGTCGATCACATGGCCCAACAAGCCCAGCGTGAATCAATGCCCGTTCAATTGATCAATGCCAGCATCAGTGGTGACACCACTTCAGGGGGCGTCACTCGACTGCCCTCGCTGCTCAAACTTCACCAACCCCATGTGGTCATCATTGAGCTGGGGGGCAACGACGCATTGCGAGGCTTGGACATGAACCTGACCCAAAGCAATTTGTTGACGATGATCAAGGCCAGTCAAGCAACGGGGGCCAAGGTGTTGGTGATTGCGATGCAAGTCCCGCCCAACTACGGCGCCAATTATCTGAAGCAAATGTCAGCGGCTTATGAAAAGGTCAGCAAGTCGACGGGAGCAGCCTTGAACCAGCAGTTTCTCAAAGGCGTTGCAGACGACCCCGATCCCTTGAAGTGGTTTCAGGCCGACCGCATCCATCCAAACGAAAAAGCACAGCCCTTGATGATGAAAAATGTGTGGCCGCAATTGAAAAAAATGCTGCAGGCAAAGCCTTAAAAGCAGAAGCAATTCAAGGCTGTGGCAAATTGGGCTGAGAAGTATGGGGCTCTGAATTCGAATCTGAATCTAGACCCAGTTCTGGGTCATTGGACTCACCGTCGGGCGAGTCCATTTTGCGCTCAGCTTTGGCTTTGAGTTTGTCTTCTTTCTTGCGCTTCTTCGCCAATTCTTTTTGACGTTTTTCGTAGCCGTAATTGGGAGTTGCCAAGATGTTTCTTTCTAATGAATGGCATCCACTGTATCAGCTTGCCATCCATCTCTTGGCAAATTGCTCAAATATTCAAGCAACGCGTTGCGGCTTGTGACAAATCGGCCATCAAATCATCGGCAGATTCAAATCCCGTAGAGAATCGAACCAAGTAGCCTGGCTGCAACTGTGCAGGCCAATCGGAGCGCATGCTGGCGATGTTGTAAGGCACCACCAAACTCACAGGGCCGCCCCAGCTGTAGCCAATTTTGAAGAGCTTCAAAGTGTCGCAAAACGCATCCACTTGGGTTTGCGTCAGTTTGGGGCTTAGCATGACACTGAACAGACCCGCCGCATGACCTGAACCCCCATGAGGGGCACACAAAGCTTTCCAGTGCGCATGACCTGGTGAGCCTTCAATGGCAGGATGCATCACTTGCACACACGCCGTTTGTGATTGCCACCAAGTGGCCAATTTTCGAGCCGTTTGATCTTGAGCCTCGTAGCGCAATGTGATGGTGGGCAGTGAACGCAAAATCGACTCAACATCGTTGGGCCCCACACAAATGCCCAATCGCATCATGGTGAGTTTGAGCTTCATCGCCAAGCCTTCGTCACAAGTCATGACGCTGCCCATCAGAACATCGCCACCCCCACTGGGGTACTTGGTCAACGCATGGGCTGTCATGTCAACAGACAGGCTGCCGTCGCCTAACAAATCAAAGGGCTTGAAAGCCAAGCCTGCGCCCCAAGTGTTGTCCAAGGCCGTGATCACCGAGTGCGCCTTGCATGTTTGAACCAACGCAATGAGATCGGGAAACTCCATGCTGACGGAGCCTGGTGCCTCAAGCCAAACCAGCTTGGTATGGGCTTTAATTTTGGCAGCCAGGTCTTTGGGGTTCATGGCGTCGTAGTACGTGTGCGTGATGCCAAAGGACTGCAACTCACCTTCCGCCAAGGTTTTGTTGGGGCCATACGAATTGTCTGGCAGGAGCACATGATCGCCAGTTTTCAGAACGGCAAATGCCGCCACCGCCAATGCGGACAAACCACTGGGCGTGAGCACGCAATGTTTGCCACCTTCTAAGGTGCAAAGGCGTTCTTCTAGGGTGAAGGATGAGGGGGTGCCGTGTGTGCCGTAGGTGTAGGCAGATTTGTCTTTCCACTCCCGCTGGCGCATGGCGGCCACATTGGGAAAGAAAACCGTTGAGGCTTTGAAAATACCCGGCTGAGGTGCTTGGAACTCAGCCGGTGGCGTGTAGCCGTGGTGGATCAGTTGGGTTGAGGTGTGGGATGTGTTTTTTTCAGACATCCCAACATCCTACCTTCAGACCTTCCACTTTTCCATCAATTTTTCTGGATTGAGGCTGTCATAGCCTTCAAAAGGTTGGTGAATCCAGGGATTGGTTGGCAAATAATCAACCGAGTAATCAGGCTGGAAGCCTGACAGGCCTTTGGTCCAAATCACCGCACTGCGCAATTCGGTGATGGGCTTGTAGTTGGTTTTGAGCATATTGACCACCGCGTTCAAGGTGTGACCCGAGTCGGCCAAATCGTCCACCAACAAAACACGGCCAGCGATCTCGCCTTTAGGAGTTGTGATGAAACGGGCAATGTCCAAGTGACCTTGGACAGTGCCTGCATCTGCGCGATAAGAGCTGGTCGACATGATGGCCAAAGGCTTGTCAAAAATACGCGACAAAATGTCGCCTGGACGCATGCCGCCACGGGCCAAGCACAAGATGGTGTCAAATTCCCAGCCGGATTGGTGCACCTTGATGGCCAGCTTTTCAATCAGGTTGTGGTACTCGTCGTAGCTTACGTACAGGTGTTTGCCGTCTTCAGTCAGCATGAATGTTCTCCGATGGTTTGTTCACTGCACACCAAAGTGCAATGAGGTGTTGAAAATGAATTAATGAGTGGCCGCAAAGGGGTTGTGCATCAAGATGGTGTGATCACGGTCTGGGCTGGTGGAGACCATGTGAATGGGCACACCCGTGACCTCTTCAATGCGTTGCAAATACAAGCGGGCATTGACTGGCAACTTGTCCAACTGCGTCACGCCGACCGTGCTGTCAGTCCAGCCTTGAATGGTTTCATAAATAGGTTTGCAACGGGCAATGTCATCGGCTCCCATCGGCAGAATGTCGACAACTTCGCCATCGAGTTCGTAACCTGTGCAGAGTTGCAACTCTTTCAAGCCATCCAACACATCCAGCTTGGTAATGCACAAGCCAGACAAGCCATTGACTTGGGCGCTGCGTTTGAGCAAAGCGGCATCGAACCAACCACAGCGGCGGCTGCGGCCAGTGGTCACACCTTTTTCAGCGCCCACCGTGCTCATGTGCCAACCGGGTGTGCCTTCTTTTTCCCATTCTAGTTCGGTCGGGAAAGGACCGCCGCCGACGCGTGTGCAATATGCTTTGGTAATGCCCAACACGTAGTGCAACATGCCAGGACCGACACCTGAGCCCGCTGCGGCATTGCCTGCCACGCAATTGCTGGAAGTGACGTACGGATAAGTGCCATGATCGATGTCGAGCAAAGTACCTTGTGCACCTTCAAACAGCAAGTTGGCACCTAATCGATGTGCATCATTGAGTTCACGAGACACGTCGGCCATCATGGGTTTGAGCAGCGCTGCATGTTCCATCGCCTCTTTGTAAACCACGTCAAACTGAACTTGGCCATTTTGAATGTATGGCTTGAGTGCATCACCAAAAGTGAATTTCTCTGAACCCAAGAAAGTGGTTAGCACATGGTTGTGCAAGTCCAACAACTCTTTGAGTTTGCCTGCAAATCGTTCTGGATATTTCAAGTCTTGAACACGCAGTGCACGACGCGCAATTTTGTCTTCATAGGCAGGGCCAATGCCGCGACCTGTCGTGCCAATTTTTTCAGCGCCACCCTGTTCGCGCGCTGCTTCGCGTGCCACATCAATGGCCGCATGGAATGGCAGGATCAAAGGACAGGCTTCGCTGATGCGCAAACGCGAGCGCACTTCAACACCCGCTTTTTCCAGGCCCGCAATTTCTTCAAACAACTTCCCAGCGGACAGCACCACACCATTGCCGATGTAACACTTCACGCCAGGGCGCATGATGCCAC
>CANGCI010000146.1 GCA_947451995.1 Comamonadaceae bacterium
CCCCACCATGCAGTGGGCCAACTACCGCAGTACTTGGCCGCATGCGCAGCACAGCCAGTTTATTCAAGCAGGCGGCATTCAATGGCATGTTCAAATCATGGGACAAGGCCCAGTCTTGTTGTTGTTGCACGGCACAGGTTCGGGCAGTTTCAGTTGGCGCGGCTTGATGCCTTTGCTCAGTGCTCATTTCCAAGTCATCGCACCTGACTTGCCTGGACACGCTTTCACCAGCCGAGGGCCTGAGGGCAGCCTGTCGCTGCAAGGCATGAGCGAAGGTTTGCGTGCACTGTTGTTGCAACTCAATGTCACGCCCTCCATCATCGGTGGGCACTCTGCGGGTGCTGCCATTGCAGCCAACATGCTGCATCAACAGCGCGCACTGTCGCAGACACAGTTGATCGGCTTCAACCCCGCTTGGTTACCCTTGCCGGGCCTGCCTTCTTTGATTTTCAGACCTGCAGCCAAGTTGGCCGCGCTGAACCCTGTTTCTGCGTGGGCCACGGCCAAACTGGCCAGCAAACCCGCCATGATTGAAAAATCCATTGTGCAAACAGGCTCTCACTTGGATGCAGAGGGATTGGCGCTTTACCAACGGGTTTTCAGCCATTCTGGGCATGTGCACAGCGTCCTGAACATGATGGCGGCATGGCAATTGGACACGCTTTCTAAAGCTTTGCCGCAGCTTCAAAACAAGGTGAGCATCTTGGTGGGGATGCAAGACCAAACCGTGCCGCCTTCAATGGCACATGAAGTTTGCAAATTGATGCCGCAAGCACGTGTGTTTGAACAACACGGCTTAGGGCATTTGGCGCACGAAGAAGATCCTGCTGGCACCGCGCATTTGATACTCACCCACTGTGAATCTACTTAAGGGCGAAACCTTTTAAGAGATTGATCGCTTCAATGGGGTCGGTGGAGATGGCATCGGCACCAAACATGTCGGCCGACAAATCTTTGAGCGTGAAGATAGGCCCACCCAACATCACTTTGACATCGGGATTGCCAGAGTTTTGCCTGAAGTGCGCAATCAATTCGCGCAACTGAGGCAACTGAGTTTCAATCGCCACAGAAATGCCAATGACGTCGAACCATTCATTGGCAATGGCACGCATCAACTCGGATTCGGTGGATGAAATTTCAATGACCACATGGGCGCCTGCCCGCCGGAAAAAATCGGCCACGATGGTCAAGCCCAAGAAATGCTGAGAGCCTGGCGCGCAAGACAACATGACGCGCTGCGTTTCGCCTTCAACAGTGGGGCCGTCGTGGTAGCCGTAGCCCAATCGGTGGGTCACTTGGTGCATCTGCGCCAAGCCACAAGTGACATCGCTGAAATCGCAAAGGTCTTTTTCCCACAGCACGCCCAAATGCCTGGCAGCAGGCGTGATGAGTTCCATGAAGATTCGGTCTTGCTTCAAACCGCGGTCTAGCAAGCGGTCGACAATTTGATTGACGCCCGCCACATCACCTTTCAGGCAACAAGCGGTGAAGTCCAACATTTCTGGGACCGGCTCGCCAAACTCGGGGGAGTCGGCGCTGATGGACTGGCTAGAGATGAGTTGCTGAGAATTCAACAGTCTGGGAATGATTTGAGACTCAATCACGTCCAGAAGGGAATCCTTGCACTCGTCATTCGCAGCACCCGAATCATTGGGGCGCTGAGATGAACTCCCTAAGCCGTTGAACTTAGACATGCAATTTCCTTGCGAGGATAGCGTGCCAACCTGGATGGGTGATCGGGGCGTTGATTCCGCCAGCAACATAGCATGCCGATCCGCTAATCGAACCTCGTTTATAAAGAGAAGTCTGAAACGCCTCAACCCTCTTTAACCCTTAGGATCACCTACTTTGAAAGTGGGTATTGATGAACATTTGATCGAATAATTTGTGAAAACCATTTCAAAAAGGGCCGTTTAACTTGACGGTTTCAACATTCAAAACCGTTGCAATGGTGACCCATACCCAATAGGGTATCAACAACAATGCCGCTTTTTTAGAGATGTTCCAAAGCCCCATGATGAGAAACAGGATGGAGAGCCACAGAAAAACCACTTCAAAAACGGCATAGTCGGGGCGTTGCAATTTGAAGTAGATGGCACTCCACAAAATATTCAGACATGCGTTAGCCGCAAACAACAAAATCATTCTTTTTTGTTGATTGGGCCCCTCAGCAGCCCGCCAAGCCAGAGCCCCACTGATGGCACACAGCGTAAAAATGGTGCTCCAAATGACACCAAAGTAAGGGTCTGGCGGCTTCCACTCGGGATGTTTGAGCGAGAAATACCATGGCCCGAGCTCAGTCAGGCCTGCGCCAATGCCGGCGGTGAGGTAGCTCAGTGCAAATGCAATGGCAAATGTTTTGAGCGTTGCGGAATTAATTTGCAATGGGGCCCCTTTAGGTTCGGGCCAGTCCTAGCAAATGGGCCATGTCTTTGAAGAAGATTCGGACATGGGCCATGGGGTCATTTCTGGCCAACTCTTTGTTCATGTACGACTCGAAGGTGAGTCTTTGCACATCGCGATCTTCGCAAATTTTGACGAACTTTTCACGACGCTTGTCATTCTGATACCAGAAGTATTGCATGATGGCCAAAATCCAAAACACCTTGCCGTGCTGTTTCATGAATTTTTGACGGCCTTGTTTCAAGCAGGCTGGGTTACCGGTTTTCAAGGCTTCATGCGCAGCCCTTGCCATGGTTCTGGCGCAGTCCATGGCGTAGTAAATGCCTTCACCCGAAGACGGTGCCACCACACCCGCCGCGTCACCCACCACCAACACATCTTTGCCGTTGTCCCATTTGGGCAAGGGTTTCAGAGGAATGGGCGCACCTTCTCTGCGCAGCGTGGGCTCGTCAGTGAGACCTGCGACTTTGCGCAGGTGGCCTGTTGCAGTTCGAAGTGAAAAGCCTTTGTCGGCACTGCCAGTGCCCACACTCATGGTGTTGCCGTGTGGAAAGACCCAGCCATAAAAATCGGGCGACACTTCACCTTGGTAATACACGTCACAACGCTGGCCATCGTGGGATGGTTTTTGCACCGGCGCTTGAATGATCTCGTGATAAGCAAACACATACTTGGTTTTGTCAGCATCGGGAATTTGCTGACGCGCCACTTCTGATTTGGCGCCGTCGGCACCAATCACCATGCGTGCACTCACCTTGACGGGCTTGGCATGCTCTGCAGCAGAATGCTCTTTGGCATGCACAGGTGTGTAGTGGACCCACAAAGTGCCCGCCTCGTCGTGCTGTACTTTGTCAAAAATAGCTTGCTGCCGAATGGCGCCTGATTCTGCTGCACGTGTTCGTAAAAACTCGTCAAAGTCGATCCTGTCCACCATGCCCACAAAACCATTGTCGATGTGGATATCGACCTTGTTATCGGCGGGTGAAATCATGCGCGCGCAATTGACTTTGGCCACCAGCAAATGATCCGGAATTTCAAAGTCTTTGATCAACCTGGGTGGAATGGCGCCGCCGCAAGGTTTGGGTCGACCTTGACGGTCGAGTAACAACACGCGCCAGCCTTCGCGGGCTAAATCATTGGCAGCAGTGGCGCCTGAGGGGCCGCCTCCCACCACGACGAAATCGTAATCGGTTTGGCTCATGATGCGGATCCACCTTTCAAGAGGACAGGGTTGTCGAGAGACATTTCGGAAGGCTTCACGTCACCTGCGCGCATGCGCATGGCAACCACTGCAGAGGCCAAAAACATCAAGGATTGAAATGCAAAAACAGCCACATAGGCTGAACGAGAATCTTGAAGCAGTGCGTGTGCTAAATCGCTGGCACCGGTGCCCACCAGGCCACCCAAACCAAAGGCTGCGGCTTGCGCAGCACCCCAAAGGCCCATGCGCGTTCCTTCGCGGCCAGGGCCGCCCTCACCTGCCAAGCGCATCATGGTGGCGATGGCAGCAATGGAGAATGCGCCATTGGCCACGCCTAAGAAAATCACATTGGCTTTAAGGGGCCAAGCTTCCGTCATGTTGATCAAGGCAGAGGATGACAAACCGACCGTGGCAACAGCAGAGAACACACAGCCGCCCACCATCCAAGCTTGCACCGAACCCAATCGACCGGCCACCCAACGCGAACTGGCCGCAGCCACCGACAGCATGCCAATGAGCACACCCATGTGGTGCCAACCCGAGAGCTGTGTGGTTTTGCCGGGTGACATGCCATGAATGGCGCCAGCGAAGGGCTCCAAAATCAAGTCTTGAGCGCTGTAGGCCAGCATGGACAAGAACACAAAGATGGTGAATGTTCTGGCCTTAGGCTCTGACCACACCTCTTTGAAGGTTTGCTTGAAGTCTGCAGCAGACGCTTTGTTTTCTGGCGCCAATACAGCAGATGCGCTTTCAAGGCGCCATAAACACAGGGCAGTGATGCAAGTGGTCAACAGACTCAAACTGGCAGACACTTTCAACAGTATTTCGGGGGTGTACGGATCAATCAATTTGCCCACCACGCCCGCCGTGATGGCAAAGCCCATGATCATCATTAACCACACAGTGGTTGCTGCTTGAGCGCGCTTTTGATCTGGCACTTGCTTGGCCATCAAGGTCAACAAGGAGGTGCCACAGGCACTCACACCCAAACCAATCAAGCTGAAGGACAACACGGCCAAGCCAATGCCCATTGCAGGCTCGGTGGCCATCCAAATGGTGGCCACGGCAGCCATCACCCCCCCAACGCCCAGCACCATCATGCCGCCCATCATCCAAGGCGTGCTGCGTTTGCCTTGGTCTGCACCGTAGCCCATTCGGGGGCGCACCATTTGCACGGCGTAGTGCCACGCCACCAAAGCGCCAGGCAGCAAAGCTGGAAATGCCAACTCCACCACCATGATGCGATTGAGTGTGGAAGTGGTCACCACCACCACAGCACCTAAGCAAGCTTGAATGAGGCCAAGGCGAATGATTTGAAACCATCCAAAGACAGGTGAATTCATAGCACTCCTACCGCATTGAGTTGACGCAATCCCCATGCGCTGACCATCATGCCGCTGACAAACAGGGGCACATCAAATGCACTGACATACAGCGCACGCTCAACGGGATTTTTTAAAAATTTGAACATGAGGGGCCATTGCAGAAAGCTCAGCACCAGCACGGCCAGTGCATGCCAAGGCAATTGCCATTGACAGAGCAAAGCGGCAACCACCACTTGCGGTGTCCACATCATCAAGCAAGCGATGCGTGCGGCACCAACGGGGCCATATTTCACAGGCAAAGAAGCTATGCCCATTTGACGATCGCCTTCAATGGCTTTGAAATCGTTCAAGGTCATGATGCCGTGCGCGCCTAAGCTGTAGAGCAAGGCCAAACAAATTGAGTTCGTGGCAGGCCAAGCACCGCCCAGCATCACCGCGGTCCCAGTGAGCCAGGCCAAGCCTTCGTAGCTGAGGGCACAAGCTGCTGCACCCCACCAACCATTGTTTTTCAGGCGCACGGGTGGCGCGCTGTAAGCCCACGAAAATGCAATGGCCAACGCACAAGCAACAAAACCCCAAGTGCCCATCAGCGTCGCCCACAGCAATGACAAGCCGGTCCACAACACGGCAATGCCCAAGCCCCATTTGCCGGGCATTCGGCCTGAAGGTATGGGTCTTTGAGGTTCGTTGATGGCATCAACATGGCGATCGAACCAATCGTTGACAGCCTGGCTGCTGGCGCAAACCAAAGGGCCCGTTAAAACCAAGCCCAACACGATCAAGGCCCAGTTGTCAGAAAGACTTTGACCCGAGGCTACAGCGCCGCACGCAAAAGCCCACACGGGTGGAAACCAAGTGATGGGCTTGAGAAGTTCTGCAACCGTTCGCAAACTGGGTCGCTGTGGGGGTTGCGAGAGCGCAAGGATGGGATTGTCCATACCCCCATTGTGAGAAGACTTTGAGAATTGTCAACTAGGATTGACACTATGTGTCAATTAATAAATACACTTCACCACTTTTTGGCGAGGCGGCCGGCCGCATTAAGGGAGCTCGGTGTCGACTTCCGTGTCGGACAAGATGCCAAATCGGCGCAGTTTGACATACAAACTTTGCCTCGAAAGCCCCAACATTTCGGCCGCAGAGGCCCTGTTGTTGTGGGTCAATTCCAAAGCGGC
>CANGCI010000147.1 GCA_947451995.1 Comamonadaceae bacterium
AACTTGGGCTTGGCGGCCAAAGCGCGCGCAATGGCCAACTGCTGTTGCTGTCCGCCCGACAGGTCACCGCCACGGCGGTGCAGCATTTGTTTCAAGACAGGAAATAGTTCGAACAATTCCGCGGGAATGGGCGTGCCGCCAGGCTGCGTGGCCAGACCCATCAAGAGGTTTTCTTCAACCGTCAGCCGTGCAAAGATCTCGCGGCCTTGCGGCACATAACCCACGCCAGCACGTGCGCGCTCGTAGGGGGTGGCCTTGGTGAGGTCTTGCCCACCTAAAACCACCGCGCCGCTTTTGATGGGCACCACACCCATCAAGGACTTGAGCAAAGTGGTTTTACCGACGCCATTGCGCCCTAGCAACACTGTCACTTCGCCCTGCTTGGCTTCCAAACTCACATCACGCAAGATGTGCGAACCACCGTAGTACTGCTGAATGTTGTTGACCGTTAAATTCATATCGCTTCGCCTCAACGGCCCAAATAAACTTCAATCACACGCTCGTCCGCTTGCACTTGGTCCAGGGTGCCTTGTGCCAGCACAGAACCATCGCACAACACAGTGACGATGTCAGAGATCGTTTTGATAAAGCCCATGTCGTGCTCCACCACCATCAACGAATGCTTGCCTTTCAAGGTCAAGAACAACTCGGCGGTTCTTTCGGTTTCGTGATCGGTCATGCCGGCCACGGGTTCGTCCAACAACAAGAGCTTGGGGTCTTGCATCAGCAACATGCCAATCTCGAGCCACTGCTTCTGACCGTGACTCAAATTGCCCGCTTGTGTCAGCACACTGTCGGCCAAATGAATGGTGTGCAAGACCTCCGCCAATCGGTCTGATTGCATCGAGTCCAACTTGAAGAACATGGACGCTTTCACACCTTTCGGTGTTTTCAGCGCCAGCTCCAAGTTTTCGAAAACGCTGAGTTGCTCAAACACGGTGGGCTTTTGAAACTTGCGGCCAATGCCCAATTGCGCAATCTCGGGTTCGTTGTGGCGCAGCAAATCGATGGTGCTGCCAAAGAACACCTGGCCTTCATCTGGACGAGTTTTACCCGTGATGATGTCCATCATGGTGGTTTTGCCAGCGCCATTGGGGCCAATGATGCAGCGCAACTCACCAGGGGCAATGTCCAATGACAATTTGTTGATTGCTTTGAAACCATCGAAGCTGACGCTGACGTCTTCCAAATACAAAATGCGGCCGTGCGATACGTCGACTTCACCGGGGGTGTGAATGCGGCCATAGCTGGCGTCACGTCCGCCTGACTCTGTGGGCGTCGATGCGGAGGCCACAGGTTCATGCGCAGCCACACGCTGCGCGCCTTGTTTCATGAGATCTGGCGTCATGCGCGATCTCCTTTCAAGCGTTGCACCAAGCCCACCACACCTTGAGGCAAGAACAAGGTCACGGCAATGAACAAGGCACCGAGGAAATACAACCAAAATTCTGGCGCAGTGACCGTCAGCCAACTCTTCGCACCATTGACCAAGAAGGCGCCCACCACGGGGCCAATCAAACTGCCACGGCCACCCACTGCAGCCCACACGGCAATTTCAATGGAATTGGCGGGGCTCATCTCACCGGGGTTGATGATGCCCACTTGGGGCACATACAAGGCACCAGCTACACCGCACATGACAGCAGAGATCACCCAGATGCTGAGTTTGTAGGGCAAGGGTGAATAGCCAGAGAACATGACACGGGACTCCGCATCACGAATGGCCTGCAAAACGCGTCCAAATTTACTGCGAATGAGCCACCGAGCCATCAAGAAAAAGCCGAGCAAAGTGATGCCAGTCAACACAAACAAGAACATGCGCATGTTGGGTGTGGCCAAAGGCAAATCCAAAATCCGTTTGAAATCGGTAAAGCCATTGTTGCCACCAAAACCGGTTTCATTGCGGAAGAACAAAAGCATGGCGGCAAAGGTCATGGCCTGCGTGATGATCGAGAAGTACACCCCTTTGATGCGCGAGCGGAAGGCAAAGTAACCAAACACGCCCGATACCACCGCTGGCACCAAGACGATCAACAAGAGTGTGGCCACAAAGCTGTCTGACAACATCCAGTGCCAAGGCAACTCTTTCCAATCTAAGAACACCATGAAGTCGGGCAAGTTACTTTTGTAGTTGCCATCGGTGCCGATCTGGCGCATGAGGTACATGCCCATGGCATAGCCGCCAATGGCAAAGAACAAACCGTGTCCCAATGACAAGATACCGGTGTAACCCCAAATCAAATCCATGGCCAACGCGCAAATCGCGTAGCACATGATTTTGCCAATGAGGCTGACAGCGTAATCGCTGAAGTGCAACCAGTGACCTTGTGGCACCACCAGGTTCATCAAGGGAACGCACAGACAAACAACCACCAATGCCATCAAGAAGGCTGTCCAGCCTTTGCCCGTGAACAAAGGTTCACGACCCGGCAATTCAATTTTTGAAGTATTCAAGTTTGTCATCTCAAGCCTCCGCACTCCGACCCTTCATGGCAAAAATACCTTGCGGGCGTTTTTGGATGAAGATGATGATGAAAACGAGGACACAAATTTTGGCCAACACGGCACCAGTCACGCCTTCCAAGAGCTTGTTGACCAAGCCCAAGCCTAGGGCCGCATAGACTGTTCCGGCCAATTGACCCACACCCCCCAACACAACCACCATGAAGGCATCCACGATGTAACTCTGACCCAAATCAGGGCCCACGTTACCGACTTGACTTAAAGCACAACCAGCCAAACCCGCAATGCCTGAGCCCAGGGCAAAGGCATACGTGTCAATGCGCGCCGTGTTCACACCCATGCAGGAGGCCATAGGACGGTTTTGTGTGACACCACGCACAAACAAACCCAAGCGTGTTTTGCCAATGACCAAAGACATCGCCAACAGCACAGCGGCCGCAAAGGCAATGATCACCAAACGGTTGTAAGGCAAGGTCAAATTCGACAAGACTTGAATGCCACCGCTCATCCAGGTGGGGTTTTCGACACCTACGTTTTGCGCGCCAAACAAGGAACGAACCGCTTGCATGAGAATCAAGCTGATGCCCCATGTGGCCAGCAAGGATTCCAAGGGACGGCCATACAAAAAGCGCAGTACGGTACGCTCTAAAAAGGCACCCACCAAGGCAGAAGCTAAGAAAGACAATGGCACCGCCAACAACAGGTAGGCATCAAAATAGCCAGGCAGGTATTGACGGAACAGCACTTGAACCACATAGGTGGCATAAGCGCCAATCATCATGAGCTCGCCGTGGGCCATATTGATCACGCCCATCAAACCATAAGTGATGGCCAAGCCCAAGGCCACCAACAACAAAATAGAACCCAAACTGGCACCCGTGAACAAAGCACCCAGGCGCTCACCATTTTTAAGGGCAGCCTCAATGGCCGTGAGTGATTTGCGAAGCTGTGCTTTCACTTGTGCATCGGACTCTTCTGCCAAACGCTGATTCAATAACAGTTGTGTATCGGGGGTTTGACTTTCGGCCAAGCGCTGTGCCGCTTCCAAGCGAACGCCGACATCTGCATCGCCCAATTGAGCAGCGGCTTTGGCCAGTTGCAACAAATTTTTCAGTTCTGCGTCTTGCTCTTGTGCAAGGGCTTTGTCCAGCATAGGCAACTTGCTGACATCAGGTTCTTTGAGCAAGGCCTTGATGGCCTGCTGACGCATGGCGGTGTCAGCACTGAACAATTTCAGCGCAGCCAATGCCGTTTCAATTTCGCCGCGAAAGCGGTTATTGCTCACCACATCTTGCGCATCGGCTGGCAAGTCTTGTTTTTGCCCAGTGAGCGGATCAAGTGCTTTGCCAGCGCCAAAGCTGTCTCGCACAATCCAAATTTTGTCGCCTGCAACTTTGACGGCATCGTCGGCCAACGCTTGAAGGAACACCAAGGTGTTTTCATCGCCCTGCGCCACCACTTTGTTCAGGGTTTCAATTCTTTGATCGGTCTCTCCGTCAACCAATCCTTTCATCTCTGTCAGGCTCATGGCCTTTGCAGGGCTGGCCATGAAGGCCATTGCCAAAGATGAAACCAGGATGAAGATCACTGGCCAAGTTCTAAATCGAATCATGTTTCGTCTTTGCGAAATTCAAAAAAAAGAGGAAGGACGACGCCGTCCTTCCTCTAGGACGAGCTTCAAAAATTACTTCTTGACAGGTTCGTCAGGCTTCACGTCGTTGCCAGGAATGTAAGGGCTCCATGGCTTGGCTTTCACAGGGCCTGGTGTTTTCCAAACCACATTGAACTGGCCATCCGCTTTGATCTCGCCGATGAACACAGACTTGTGCAAGTGGTGGTTTTTCTCATCCATCTTGGAAGTGATACCGCTAGGTGCTTTGAAAGTTTGACCCGCCATGGCAGCGATCACAGCATCCACATCCGTTGTCTTGGCTTTCTCAACCGCTTGTTTCCACATGTTGATACCAATGTAAGTGGCTTCCATCGGGTCGTTGGTCAAAGGCTTGTCTTTGTGACCAGCGATGTTCTTGGCCTTGGCGTAAGCAGCCCACTTTTTAGTGAACTCGTCGTTGGCTGGGTTCTTGATGCTCATGAAATAGTTCCATGCCGCCAAGTGACCGACCAAAGGCTTGGTGTCCACACCGCGCAACTCTTCTTCACCCACAGAGAACGCAACCACAGGCACGTCTTTGGCTTTCAAACCTGCATTGCCCAATTCTTTGTAGAAAGGCACGTTGGAGTCACCGTTGATGGTGGACACCACGGCTGTCTTGCCGCCCGCTGAGAATTTCTTGATGTCAGCCACGATGGTTTGGTAATCAGAGTGACCGAACGGTGTGTATTTCTCGTCGATGTCAGAATCTTTCACGCCTTTGCTCTTCAAGTAAGCGCGCAAGATTTTGTTGGTGGTACGGGGGTACACGTAGTCGGTACCGAGCAAGACCCAGCGCTTGGCTGAGCCACCGTCTTTGCTCATCAAATAGTCCACAGCGGGAATGGCTTGTTGGTTAGGCGCTGCACCTGTGTAGAACACATTTTTAGACAGCTCTTCGCCTTCGTACTGCACGGGGTAGAACAGCAAACCGTTCATTTCTTCAACCACTGGCAAGACTGACTTGCGTGACACGGAAGTCCAGCAACCGAACATCACCGCCACTTTGTCTTGACCCAAAAGTTGCTTTGTTTTTTCTGCAAACAAAGGCCAGTTGGAAGCGGGGTCAACCACCACAGGTTCCAATTTCTTACCCAGCACGCCGCCCTTGGCATTGATTTCATCGATGGCCATCAACACGGTGTCTTTCAACACGGTTTCAGAAATGGCCATGGTGCCAGACAAACTGTGCAACACACCCACCTTAATGGTGTCAGCAGCCAGTGCCTGGAGGGAGAAAGACAAGCCACCCGCCACAACGGCAGAGGCGAGGGCCAAGGCTTTGAGATTGCCACGACGATTCAACATAAGAGCACTCCAATCAAAAAAAGGAAGGTTGGTAAACAAGCGAAGAACTGCAACGCTGTGACACCTTCTGCAAGGGCTGTGCCAACCTTTTGGTTTTCTTGATCTTTCAGAGTGAACAAAAATAAATTGCCGCCATTTTCTTAAACTTAATGCCTAGGGGCCATTCAATGACGTGCACGAGACACGGCTTAGGCCGACCCAATTTTGTGCATTTAAATTGAAATTGCACCAAATGCGACACGCACAATTGCGGTGCAAGGCACAGCTTTCATAATTTCTTGGGGCATGCATGTTGCTTGAGTTAAGCTTGAATCTGATTTTCTAAAGAGTGCACCATGGAACTCACACCCCGCGAAAAAGACAAATTGCTCATCTTCACCGCCGGCCTTCTGGCTGAACGTCGAAAAGCCCGAGGCCTCAAGCTCAACTACCCTGAAGCTGTGGCCTACATCAGCGCCGCCGTCATGGAAGGCGCCCGCGATGGCAAAACTGTGGCGCAGTTGATGAGTGAGGGCCGCACCCTGCTCACCCGCGCAGACGTGATGGACGGCATTGCCGAGATGATCCCCGACATCCAGGTGGAAGCCACCTTCCCCGACGGCACCAAACTGGTGACCGTGCATCAACCCATTGTTTAAGGACGACACCATGATTCCCGGTGAA
>CANGCI010000148.1 GCA_947451995.1 Comamonadaceae bacterium
AGCGCAGCCACTGGGACTGCACTGCTTTTCAATGCGATAAATTGCGCAACACATTGCGCAAAATTTTCTAATTAAGCACGCAACTTAGCCGCCACTGCCGCCACGCGCGCACCATAGGCCTTGGCTGTGTCCAAGTCACCTTGTGGAATTTCCTCTGCGGGGCTGGTAGGACCCACTTGCGCCATCACACCTGAGTTGGAACCAATGCGGTTGATCGTGCCGTCGTTCATTGAAGGCTGACCTACCCACACCATGGCTTGTTGCATGGCCAAAGTGATGAAATACTGAATGGTTGACAGCTTGTCACCGCTGGGGCTGGCAGAGATGGTGAATCCACCGGCCACTTTGTCTTTCCAGGCTGTGGTGAACCAACGCTTAGACGTTGCATCTGCAAATTTCTTGAACTGCCAAGAGGCCATGCCCATGTAAGTGGGTGAGCCAAAGATGATGGCATCAGCAGCATCCAATGTTTCCCAATCGGCATCGGTGATGTTGCCGTCGGCATCGATGGCGATCAATGCGGCATTGGCGCCTTGTGCCACGAATTGCGCCACGCGCTGTGTGTGACCGTAACCTGAGTGGTAAATAACGACTGTTTTAGCCATGAGAGTTCTCCTAAAGAAATTAAAAATAAAGCTTCACTTGAATTAAGAAGCCAAGTCAAAAACCAAGACCTCGGCATCTTTGCCATGAGTCAGTTCAAGATTCGTTTCGGCTTGAATGAGGGCTGCGTCGCCGCCCTTCAATGCCTGTCCATTCACTTGCAGTTCGCCGCGAATGAGGTGTACGTAGGCTTTGCGTGCGGGATTCAAAGCCAGCGAGGCCTTCTCGTCCCCATCTAGCAAACCCGCGTACAAACTAGCGTCTGCAGAAATCTTCACCGCATCACCCTCACCTTGGGGCGAAGCCACGACTTTCAAGGCACCGCGTTTGCTAATGGGTGGCACAGTTTTCTGCTCGTAGCTTGGCTGGATGCCCATCACGTTGGGCTCAATCCAAATTTGAAAGAAGTGCGTCGTTTCACCTTCAGCGTGATTGAACTCGCTGTGCATCACGCCCCTGCCCGCACTCATGCGCTGCACATCGCCAGGTGGAATGCCCTTGACATTGCCCATGCTGTCTTTGTGCGCCAAGTTGCCCGACAACACATAGCTGATGATTTCCATGTCTTTGTGGCCATGGGTTCCAAAGCCAGTGCCGGGCGCAATGCGGTCTTCGTTGATCACACGCAAATTGCCCCAGCCCATGAAGTTAGGGTCGTAATAGCCAGCAAAGGAAAAACTGTGGAATGACTTGAGCCAACCATGGTCGGCATAACCACGCGCAGCGGAACGGCGAATTTGGATCATGGCGAGATTCACTTTCTGTAAATTAGATGGCTTAATATAAATTGCATTGATTTCAATAAGATTGGCATAATTTGGAGCCATCATTCAAAATAATTGAATAATCAAATATGACTGCCAACGCACGCGACCTCCTCACCCCCGATGCCCTCAGCATGCTGCTGGCCATTGAGGAAACTGGCAGCTTTGCGGCCGCAGCCAGGCAGCGTGGCTTGGTTCCCAGTGCGCTGACTTACCGGGTTCGGCAAATGGAGGATGCACTGGACGTCTTGTTGTTCGATCGCAGCAGCCGCCAAGCCAAGCCCACCGAGGCAGGCAAAGCCTTGTTGCGCGAAGCCAAGCGCATGCTTCAGGACGTTGATGCCATCGCCAATCGCGTGAAACGTGTGGCCACTGGCTGGGAGTCGGTCTTCACAGTGGCCGTGGACAGCATCATTGCCAGATCGGTGGTGATGGAATTGAGCGAAACTTTTTTAGCCCTCAAGCCGCCCACCCAATTGCGCATTCGCTACGAAACCTTGTCGGGAACCTTGGCGACGCTCAAATCTGGCCAAGCCGATTTGGCCATTGGCGTTTTAATCACGCCTGCCAGCCATGCAGAATTGATGCACGAAAGCTTGGGTGAAGTGCGATTTGTCTACGCCGTTGCGC
This sequence comes from Comamonadaceae bacterium, assembly GCA_947451995.1. Taxonomy (GTDB): domain Bacteria; phylum Pseudomonadota; class Gammaproteobacteria; order Burkholderiales; family Burkholderiaceae_C; genus Limnohabitans_A. The sequence goes on from CANGCI010000148.1 coordinate 1,998, forward strand.
CCCACCATCCTTTGGCCACCGCCCCCGAACCCCTGTCTGATGCTGACTTGCAAGAACATCGTGCGGTGGCCGTCGCCGACTCAGTACAACGCGGTGAAGGCGTCACCATTGGCCTTTTAGGCGGCCAAGATGTTTTAACAGTGCCAGACATGCCCAGCAAATTGGAAGCCCAATTGCGCGGATTGGGCGGTGGATTCTTGCCCGAAAGCATGGCCCAGCCTTACTTGGACAGCGGTCGCTTGGTTGCCAAAAAAGTCAGCCGACTACAACGCATCAACCAAGTTGAATTTGCATGGCGCAATCCTCAAGGCAAGCCGCTGGGCCATGCGCTCAGTTGGTGGCTGTCGCAGTTACAACAAAGCCGCACCAAACAGGCATTGCTCCAACCCCACTATCGCGTGTAGAGTAGCCCCATGACAAAAACAAATACCCAGACAAAGTCCGTTCAAAATTTCGCCATCGTGGGTGCCGGCATGGCAGGCATTGCCTGCGCGCGCACCTTGGTGCAAGCTGGCCATCGCGTCACCGTCTTTGAAAAAAGCAAAGGCGCCAGCGGTCGCATGTCGACGCGCTCGTCCAGCTTTGGCAGCTTCGACCATGGTGCGCAATACTTCACCGTGCGCGATGATCGATTCGCACAAGCGCTGGCCACCACCCCTCAAATTTGCAAGCCCTGGAGTGCCAATGCCGTGCGCGTGCTGGATGCCATGGGTCGCGTGGTCGAAGCCGCACGCAACACACAAGACAAGCACTGGGTGGCCACCCCCGGCATGAACGCCTTGGTCAAAGCCTGGGCTCAGCCTTTGATTCAAGCCGATGCGGTGCACTTTGAATCGCGCGTTTTCAAAATCGAGCGCGACACCTTACATCCTGAACTCTGGCAACTGCACAGCGAAGAGCCCGAAGGTGCGCAATCGGTGTTCAGTGGTTTTGACCAAGTGCTCTTGGCCATCCCCTCAGACCAAGCCATTGATTTGCTGCGCAATTCCAGCATCAAAATGGAACAAGCCGCTGCATTGAACAAAGTCCAAGTGGCGCCCTGCTGGACCTTGATGGTGGCCTTCCCCAATGCGGCTCAACCGGGCCTGATTACCTTGGGCCCCCAGTGGAATGCTGCGCGCAGCGTCCACCACCGCGTGGCTTGGTTGGCACGTGAATCATCTAAACCGGGTCGTGATCACATTGAACGCTGGACCGTCCAAGCCAGTGCCGCATGGTCACAAGAACATTTGGAAGATGCCCCAGAGCGTGTGCAAGCCAAATTGATCAAAGCATTTTCAGAAATCACGGGCATCCGGGCCACACCCGCACACGCAGAAGTGCACCGTTGGCGATATGCCAAAACACTTCAAGCTTTGGGTGCACCCTACATGCACAGCCCCAAGCAAGGCATTGGTGTGTGCGGCGATTGGTGCTTAGGCCATCGTGTCGAAGATGCGTTCATCTCCGGTTTGGAATTGGCCCTCGCTGTCATTTAAGTCTGAATGTATCGCGGCAGATTCGCGCCCTCACCCACGGGTGAATTGCATGCAGGCTCTTTGGTAGCCGCACTGGCCAGTTACCTGGATGCGCGCGCTCACCAGGGCGAATGGTGGGTTCGCATGGAGGACATCGATGGCCCTCGATGCGTACTTGGTGCCGACCAAACCATTTTGCAGCAGCTTCAGCAATGTGGCTTGCAATGGGACGGCGAAATTGCATACCAATCCCAACGAAACAGCTTGTACCAAGGTGCGCTAGATCAATTGTTGGCACAAGGTTTGGTCTACCCCTGCGGCTGCACGCGCAAAGAAATTGAGGAAAGTCAGGTCCTGATGGGCCTGAACTTAGAACGCCACAAAGCAGCCGTTTATCCAGGGACGTGCCGCGATGGCCTGCAAGGCAAATCCGCCAGAGCTTGGCGATTCAATGTCCAAGCCTGGAGCGCAAAGCGCGGCAGCCCATGGGTGCATTGGACAGATAGACGCTTAGGCGCACAAACGCAAAACGTTCTAGACGATGTGGGCGATTTTGTATTGAAACGTGCAGATGGATTATGGGCCTACCAGCTGGCTGTGGTGGTAGACGATGCGGCGCAAGGCATCAGCCATGTGGTGCGCGGTCAAGATCTAACCGACAACACGGCCAGGCAAATCATGTTGCAAGAAGCCATGGGGCTTGCGCACCCCCACTATTTGCACACCCCCTTGGTGTTGGGACCCAATGGCGAGAAACTGTCGAAGCAAAATGGCGCCAAGGCTTTGGACCTGAGCACTGAGCCGGCGATATGCAACACCATGAGGCTGGCCGCATCGAGCTTGAACCTTCGTACAGCCTCTGATGCCCTCACCTCCTTGAGTCAGCTGCCTTCAGTCCTTGCGCAATGGGCAGATGAATGGGCACGTCGCGAAGCCACTAAAATCGAGGCATGACCTCAGACACCTCCAACCAAGCGCCCGCAGATGTGGCGTTTCCCAAAAACATCAAAAGCTACGTGAAGCGCGCGGGCCGCACCACCACCGGTCAAGCCAAAGCGTTTGAAGTGTGGGGTCCTCAGTATTTGCTGCAGTACGCACCCGAGCCTTTGGACATGGCCAAAGCATTTGCCTTGAACGGCCAAGACGCCGCACCAGCACCTGTCATTTTGGAAATTGGCTTTGGCATGGGTGAGGCCACCGCACACATTGCCAAAGTTCGCCCACACGATCATTTCTTGTGCTGCGAAGTGCACGAACCCGGTGTGGGCGCCTTGCTCAAACGCATTGGCGAGCAAGACATTCACAACATCCGCATCTTGCAACACGATGCCGTGGAAGTGATCGACAACATGTTGCCTTTGTCGTCGATTGACGGCGTGCACATCTTTTTCCCTGATCCATGGCACAAGTCGCGTCACAACAAACGTCGCCTGATCCAAACGCCCCTCATTGCCAAACTGGTCGCACGCCTGAAACCTGGCGCGTACATTCACTGCGCCACCGATTGGGAGCCGTATGCGATTCAAATCTTGGAAGTGCTGAGTGCAGAGCCTTTGCTGAAAAACACCGCGGATGCCTCCCACGGTGGCTATGCGCAAAAGCCAGACTACCGCCCGCTCACCAAGTTTGAAAACCGCGGCTTGAAATTGGGGCACGGTGTGTGGGATGTCGTCTTTCAGCGCGTCTAAGCTGCTCGTCAATGGCGTCAGCGCAAGCAAAGTGGGCGTGCCTGCCAACACGCAACTGACAGCCATTGATTTTTTGTGCGCAAGATTTCCGGCCATTCAACGCGAAGTGTGGCTAAAGCGATTTGACGAAGGCCGCGTGCTGAATGCCATCGGGCAACGCATTGAACCCACACAGCGTTTGTTGGGCGAATCGCACTTGCTTTACTTTCGCGAGGTGACGAATGAACCCACCTTGCCATTCAAAGCGCAGATCATTTTTCAAGACGCGCACTTGGTGGTGGCCGACAAGCCGCACTTCATGCCGGTTACGCCAGGCGGTCAGTATGTGCAACAAAGTTTGTTGGTTCAACTCAAGCAGCAGTTGAACTTGCCAGAGCTCTCCCCCATTCACCGGATTGATCGAGAGACTGCAGGTCTTGTGGTGTTCAGTGTTCGAGCGCAAGACCGCGATGCATATCAATCCTTGTTCAGGCTTCGACAAGTTGAGAAAACATACGAGGCGATTGCGGGGGCGCCCGAGTCCTCTCCCTTGAGGCTTGAATTTCCACTGACACACAAAAGCAGGATGGTGGAAGATGTTCAGTTTTTCAGGATGCGTGAAATTGTCGCCACAGATGATGACATTTCTAATTCATTCAACAGTGAGACCTGGATTGACTGTGTTGAACGCCTCTCTACATTCCGCACAGGCTTGAATCGTGAAAATAAGGCCACGCCAGCATTGGCCAAATACATCCTAAAGCCAGTCACTGGTCAACGTCATCAATTGCGCGTGCACATGAACGCCCTGGGTCTGCCCTTGAGGGGCGATCAGTTTTACCCATTGGTGAAACGTGCAGCACATGAGGCAGATGATTTCAATTCGCCTTTGCAATTGCTGGCAAAGACTATGACTTTCAAAGATCCGTTG
>CANGCI010000149.1 GCA_947451995.1 Comamonadaceae bacterium
AGTCAGTGGTGGCCACCAGGGCTTGGCTGTCGTTCAGCTTGTAAACGGCGGCATCGTCAGCCGTTTCAATGCCCACCAGCAATTCGGGTGGCAGAGGCATGGCTGTGGTGGAGCGCAGAATTTCGCTCAAAACGCCGGGTGCAATTTTGCAGCCGCAACCCCCGCCATGGGACAAGCTGGTCAAACGAGGGCTGGCTTTGAAATCTTGGGTCATGCTGACAGTCAGTAAGGGGTCGTTGAGACGGTTTTGAGAAGTCTTTGAAAAGTCTTTGAAAAGTCTTTGAAAAGTCTTTGAGCTTAGGCTGTAAGTCATTCGATGCGCTTGATTATGGCAAACCCGACTTGGAGTTCGCTCGTTTTCTCGGAACAATGGTCTTCAGCACAGTGTCGGTGCACCGAGATGCCGCATCTGAGTTTCAAAACGGAAGGTGAAGTGCCATGCAAAACAAGCTGTTGACCCCCTTGAAATCAACTTTGATGGCGCTGGCCATCTGCCTCACAGGCATCAGCCATGCCGATGAAAAGTTTCCTTCTCGCCAAGTGACCTTGGTGGTGCCCCAAGCTGCTGGCGGTGCCAACGATGCCATTGCCCGGGTTGTGGCGCAAAAGCTGTCCGAGCAGTGGGGGCAGTCTGTCATTGTGGAGAATCGCCCGGGAGCTGGTGGCAATGTGGGCACCGCCTATACGGCCAAAGCCAAAAACGACGGCTACACCTTGCTGGTCAATGCAGACAGTGCACAGGTGATCAATCCATTTTTGTACGCCAAAACGGGTTTTGACTCCGTCAAAGACTTCGATCCTGTGGCGCCTCTGGCCAAAGCGGGCTATGTGTTGGTGGCCAACCCTGCCTTGCCTGCCAACAATGTGGCCGAGCTGATTGCCTTGGCCAAATCAAAGCCGGGCACCTTGTCTATTGCGTCTGCGGGCAATGGCACCTTGAACCATTTGATTGGGGAAATGCTGCAGAAGGCCACCGACATTCAATTGCTGCACATTCCCTACAAAGCAGCGGCTGCAGCGGCCACCGATGTGGTGGGTGGGCAAGTGCCTTTGTCTGTCCAAAGCATGCCTTCTTCGATCGCCTTTATTCGCGCCGGAAAGCTCAAAGTGTTGGGTGTTGTGAATGAAAAACGCTTGGCAGCCTTGCCTGATTCACCCACCATTGGGGAGACGGTGCCAGGGTTTGGTGCGACGCCTTGGTATGGCATGTTTGCGCCTGCGGGCACGCCTAAAAATATCCTGCTTCAAATCCAAAACGATGTGGCCAAAGCTTTGGATGCCAAAGACGTTCAAGACCGTTTGGCCACCTTAGGCTGCGAGCCTTTCAAAGGCACTGGGGATCAATTGGCCCAAATTGTGAAAAGCGATTTGTTGCGTTGGGCCAAGATCGTCAAGGATTCAGGCGCCAAATTGGATTGATTCAAACACCGCCGCTGGGGTGTGTGGGGTCGATCCACAAAACCAGCTCGGGTTTTTCGACGGGCTCGATGTCCAGGTTGATGGAAACAGCTTGGCCATCGCTTCGGCACAGAACGCACTCCAGCACTTCTGTGGAGCTGGCATTGATTTCTTGGTGCGGCACGTAGGGTGGCACATAAATGAAGTCACCAGGTCCTGCTTCTGCTGTGAATTCCAGTTGGTCGCCCCAGCGCATGCGTGCGCGGCCCTTGATGACGTAAATCACACTCTCTAAATGGCCGTGATGGTGGGCGCCAGTTTTGGCGTTGGCATGGATGGTGACTGTGCCGGCCCACAACTTTTCAGCGCCCACGCGAGCGAAATTGATGGCGGCTTTTCGGTCCATACCGGGTGTGGAGGGTACATTGCCGTCCAATTGATTGCCTGGCACCACACGCACGCCGTCATGTTTCCATGGTGCATGGCTGTGCACATGATCATCAGAATGGCCGTGGGAATGGGGTTTTTGATCGTCGTGATGATGATGGCTCATATTAACTACCTGTTTTTAAACTACTTGTTATTCAACTATAGGTTGAATAACCAATTGTTGTGACTTGTGGTGTGAGAATTTGGCTCAATTTTGCTTCAAGTGTTGCGTGTTTGTACAGCCTCTGGATTCTCGGTTGTTCAAATTGAGGTAGTCTGATGTTTTTAGCAGTCCATCACAGATCACCATGACCCGACAGGCAGCCCTGCAACGTGCAACCACCGCATTTGACGACGGATCCTTCAAGGCGACCCTTCAACGCCGCATCCAGCGTCCTACAGAGAGTCAAAACCCTGCTAGAGCTGCTGAATTGCCAGCTTACTTGCAAGAGGAAATTCGACCAGCGCTTGAAGCCATGGGGTTTGAGTGCCGCTTGATAGAGCATTCCAAAGCCAAGGCGCCATTTTTGTTTGCACAGCGCATCGAGGGGAACCAGTTGCCCACGGTTCTGGGCTATGGCCATGGCGATGTCATACGCGGCCTCGAGACCGAGTGGCGTGAAGGCGTGACGCCTTGGGACTTGACCGAATTGGAGGGCCGTTGGTATGGCCGCGGTATTGCCGATAACAAGGGCCAACACTCGGTCAACCTGCAAGCCATGGCCTGTGTTTTGGCAGAGCGAGGCCACTTGGGCTTCAATGCCAAATTCATCATCGAGATGGGCGAGGAGACGGGCTCACCTGGCCTGAAGGAGGTTTGTGCAGAACACGTCGACTTGCTCAAAGCCGATTTGCTGATTGCATCAGATGGGCCACGCTTGCGAGCGGAACGTCCCACCATCTTTCTAGGCTCCAGAGGCAGCATCAATTTTGAGCTGAGCATTGAATCGCGTTCGGGGGCGCATCACTCAGGCAATTGGGGCGGCTTGATTTCCAATCCCGGTATTCAATTGGCCCATGCCATTGCCAGCTTGGTGACAGACCATGGCGAGATCAAAGTACCGGAATGGCGCCCTAAGGCTTTGCCAGATGCCGTGCGCCGGGTGTTGGCTGATTGCGAAGTTGACGGCGGGCCCAATGGCCCTCAAATTGAACCCGATTGGGGACAACCTGGCTTAAGCCCCGCAGAGCGAGTCTTTGGCTGGTGCTCATTTGAAGTGCTGGCATTCAAAACAGGCAATCCCGAAAACCCCGTGAATGCCATTCCGCCCAGAGCCAAGGCGACATGCCAGTTGCGCTTTGTGGTGGGCATCGACAGCTCAGACATCTTGGGCGCTTTGCGCAGACACTTGGACAGTCATGGCTTTGGCTATGTGCAAATTGCGGCCGCCCGCGACGAAATCTTCAAGGCAACGCGCATTGACCCCGATGACGCCTGGGTCACATGGGCTGCAAACTCCTTGCAAACCACCACCCAGAAAAAACCGGCCATCTTGCCTAATTTGGGCGGTTCTTTGCCCAATGACATCTTCACCGACGTGTTGGGCTTGAAAACCATTTGGGTACCCCATTCTTATCCAGGTTGTTCTCAGCATGCGCCCAATGAGCACTTGCCACCCGAGCTGCTCAAAGAAGCTTTGCAGGTGATGACGGGTCTGTATTGGGACTTGGGTACCGCACAGACACCTTACGTTGCCTCCAAGGCTTGAACCGCTCAAAGGACACCACGATGAACGCTCGTTACGATTGTTTTTGCAAACTGTCAGACCTTGTGGGAGCTCAAGAATCCTTGAGTGAAGCGCGTCGACATTTGCACCGTTTTCCCGAACTATCTTTTCAAGAAAAATCAACCGCTCAATGGGTGGCCGATCAGTTGGAAGGATGGGGCTACAAGGTCACCCGCAATGTGGGGGGGCACGGCTTGGTCGCCTCATTGAACAACGGAGAAGGCAAGGCCATTGCTTTACGGGCGGACATGGACGCCTTGCCCATTCAAGAAGAAACGCAAAAGCCCTACGCCAGCGAACACCCTGGCACCATGCATGCCTGTGGCCACGATGGCCATACGGCGATGTTGTTGGGCGCTGCACAACAGTTGGCCAAAACCAAAAATTTCAAAGGCACGGTGCACTTGGTGTTTCAACCTGCGGAAGAAGCAGGCAAGGACAGCGGTGCCCAGCAAATGATTGCAGATGGCTTGTTTGAGCGCTTCCCTTGCGATGCCATTTTTGGCATCCACAACCATCCCGGCGTGGAAGTGGGTACCTTCATGTTTGGCGCTGGCGCTTTCATGTCCGCTTCTGATACCTGCTACATCAAAGTCAAAGGCAAGGGCGGTCATGCCGCCAGACCGCATCAGACGGTGGACCCCGTGGTCATCATGGGCAGTTTGATCATGAGTTTGCAAACGGTGGTGTCGCGCAACATCGACCCCTTGCAAACTTCGGTGGTGACCATCGGCACTGCGCATGCAGGCAGTGTCTCCAATGTCATTCCCGATACCGCCAGTTTGTCGATGAGCATTCGATCCTTCAGTTCTGAAGTTCGCGAACGTTTGGAGCAACGCATCAAAGATCTGGTCACTGCGCAGGTGGCATCGTTTGGCGGTGAGGTGGAGATCATTTACGAGCGCGGTTATCCCGTGGTGATCAACTCTGTTGCAGAAACGGAATTTGCGCGTCAAGTGGCCGTGGAGTTGGTGGGGGAAGACAAGGTGGTCTCGCCTTTTGGCCCCGTAACCGGCAGTGAAGATTTTGCGTATTATTTGCAACACAAGCCTGGTTGCTTTTTGCGCTTGGGCAATGGGACCGACAGCGCTTTGCTGCACAACCCCAAGTACGACTTCAACGATCAAAACCTGTCTTACGGGGCGGCCTATTGGACGCGCCTTGTCGAACGATTTTTAGATGCTGCTTGAACTGATTATTTCAGCGATGCACATCTCGTGGCGACTTTTTAATATTTTTTCAACGGAGACTCTATGACGATTTCAATGTACCAAGCCAGCGTGCCACGTTTGATCAATGGCTTGACCAATTTATCGCATCTTTTGGGCAAAGCCCAAGCTCATGCGGAAGCTAAAAAAATAGACCCCGTGGTCTTTGCCACGATGCGTCTTTACCCTGACATGTTTCCGCTCAGCCGACAAGTTCAAATTGCCTGCGATGTGAGCAAAGGGTTGGTTGCACGACTGGCGGGTGTGGAGATTCCGGCACATGAAGATACCGAAAAAGATTTGAAGGATTTGCAAGCGCGAATTGCTAAAACCATTGCCTTTTTAGAAACCTTCAAGCCCGAGCAGATCGACGGTACCGAAGACAAAGACATCATTGTGAAGCGCGGCGACAAAGAAACTCACTACAAGGGCATGCAGTTTTTGTTGGGCCACGGTTTGCCCAATTTGTACTTCCACACCACCACCACGTACAGCATGCTGCGCGCCAGTGGCGTGGAAATTGGCAAGGCCGATTACCTCGGTAAAATTTAAGCCTTCAATCGTCCAAGCCCGACATGCCAATGCGGTGTGCCAAGGGCTTGGGTCCCGAGATGCGGTACATCACTTGGCCTGGCCACGACAGATAGCCATCCAAGCGGCGCGAGAACACAATGCCGTCGGTGGCGCTCTTGTAAGTGGTTCGGCCTTTGGGGCCGTGAGGGTTGGCGGGGTCGATCACATCGCAAATGGGTTGACCCTTTTTAACTTTGGCGCCCGGTTTGACATGGAACACCAAGAAGCCTGTGCCGGAGCTGTAGCCCACATCCATACCGCTGATGGGGGCTGGCGCTGATTTCATCTTTTTGAGGGGGGCTGCTTTGCCGCCCACCACACCTTGGCGAACCAACCAGCGGTACAAATTGCTTGCATCGGATTTGCCAAGGGCATCGCTGACATCGTGTTGGCTGCGCATTTCTAAAGTGACCGACATACAGGCTTGCGGAATGGCTGCATCAGGGAACTTGTCTTGCAAGCGCGCCCACAAGGCGCTGTTGACACCCGAAAAGGTGAGGGTGCTAGGGTAGGGGTCGTTGTACATGGTGGACTCAACGCCCAAGTCGGCTGCCAAGGCTTGCACGGCACCTTGATTGTCCAAGGGGCCGTGGCGGTCTTTGACCCAGTCATTGCGCGCCGTGAACAAGTGCAATGCCGCATAAATGTCGCAGTGCAAAT
>CANGCI010000150.1 GCA_947451995.1 Comamonadaceae bacterium
GGACATGTCGCTGCCTAGTTTTTCGAAGTCATCAATGGTGAGGTTGATGTTCAAGCGGCGAGCAATCGCAATCAAGTGAATCACCGCATTGGTAGAGCCACCAATAGCGGCCAAGGTGCGGATAGCGTTTTCAAAAGCCTCGCGCGTCAAAATTTGGGAAATCTTCACATCTTGGTGAACCATGTCCACAATGCGGCGACCGGCTTCACGCGCTAATACATTGCGACGACCATCTACCGCGGGGTAGGCTGCATTGCCTGGCAAGCCAATGCCCAAAGCTTCAACCATGCTGGCCATGGTGCTGGCCGTGCCCATGGTCATGCAGTGGCCGTGACTGCGGTGCATGCAGCTTTCGGCTTCAAAGAAATCTTGCAGTTTGAGTGTGCCGGCGCGCACTTGCTCGCTCATGCTCCATAAGCCCGTGCCCGAACCCAATTCTTGACCACGCCATTTGCCGTTCAGCATAGGGCCACCCGAAACGCCGATGGTAGGCAAGTCAACGCTGGAGGCACCCATCAATAAAGATGGCGTTGTTTTGTCGCAGCCCATCAACAACACGACGCCGTCGACTGGATTGCCGCGAATGCTTTCTTCCACGTCCATGGACGCCAAGTTGCGGTAGAGCATGGCGGTAGGGCGCAGCAAAGTTTCGCCCAAAGACATCACAGGAAATTCAAGGGGGAAGCCACCGGCTTCGTAGACACCAATCTTCACTTGCTCGGCCAGCGTGCGGAAGTGGGAGTTGCAAGGTGTGAGTTCGCTGAAGGTGTTGCAAATGCCAATGACAGGGCGGCCATCGAATTGGTCGTGCGGCACGCCTTTGCCTTTGACCCAGCTGCGGTAGGCAAAGCCATCACGGTCTTGGCGGCCAAACCATTGTTGGCTGCGCAGGTCTTCGGGTTTTTTCTTAGGGCTTTGTGTCATGGGTCTGATGCTTTGAAAAAGGGGGTTGCGAGTTGAAATATTATCGTATGATGATAAGGTAAATGCATCGATTTGTGCAAAAAACGGCACTCGTGCAAACCCTCAAACCTATAGACCTCGAAGGGGTCTGTCCTTTTATGTCTTGGAGTATTCGCCATGAGCATTCACCATCCTGAAGTTGTTGTCACCTCTCGCATTCCGCCTTTTTTGACCACGGGCTTGCAAGATAACTATGTGGTGCACGAACGTGACCACATTCGCGACCGCCAAGTCTTTGGCCGGGTTCGTGCGTTGGTGGGGGGCGGTGAGTCCAAAATTGATGCGGCCTACATGGCTTTGTTCCCTGCACTCGAAATGATTTCGGTGTGCGGCGTAGGCTACGACGGCGTCGATGTGGTCGCTGCTAAAAAGCGCGGCATCATGGTGACGCACACCCCTGACGTGCTCAATGACGATGTGGCCGATTTGGCTTTGGGTTTGCTGCTGTCCGTGGCGCGCAAAATTCCAGCTGCCGATCGCTTCACGCGCAATGCCGATTGGTTAGATGGGCCTTTTCAATTGACCCGTAAATTGACCGGCGCCAAATTGGGCATTGTGGGCATGGGCCGCATTGGCCAAGCCATTGCCAAGCGCGCTGCTGCCTTCGACATGGACATCAGTTATCACACCCGCAGTCAGCGCAACGATGTGGCCTATCAGTATGTGGCCAATCTGGTGGATTTGGCCTCGCAAGTGGACTATTTGGTGGCCATTACCCCTGGCGGTGCGGGCACCAAAAATTTGATCAATGCTGAAGTTTTGAAAGCCCTCGGCCCTCAAGGCTTCTTGGTCAACGTAGCCCGTGGCTCCGTGGTGGATCAGACCGCCTTGATTGAGGCCCTGCAAAAGAAAACCATCGCAGGCGCAGGCTTGGATGTGTTTGTGGACGAACCCAATGTGCCCGCCGAACTTCGCAAGCTCGAGAACGTGGTGCTCACGCCCCACATCGCCAGTGGCACCGTCGAAACGCGCAAAGCCATGTCGGCTTTGGCGCTGGCCAATTTAGCGGCCCACTTTGCGGGCCAGCCTGTCAAAACGCCTGTGCCGGAGTGCCGTACTTGATCAAAAACGTCCACGGCAATACCGTCGATTTTTTAGGGGAAGCCATCGTTGCCGGCAGGTACCCTGTCGGTGGCAGTTTGCCGCCCGAACCAGTGCTGTGCGAGCAATTGGGCGTGAGTCGAACGGTCATTCGTGAGTCGGTCAAGTCATTGGTGGCCAAGGGTTTGATCTTCACCGGACCCAAAGTCGGTACGCGGGTCTTGGCAGAAGAGCACTGGAATTGGTTTGACACCGATGTGATTGCTTGGCAAGCCAAAGCGGGGCTCACGCCAGAGTTCTTGCGAGATTTGCAGGAGCTGCGCCGGGTTGTCGAACCTGCCGCTGTGCGTTTGGCCGCAGAGCGCGCAACTCCAGCCGACATTGAAGGTGTATCAGCAGCTTACGATGGCATGAAGAAAGCCATTGAAGAGGGGGGTGATTACGTCACGCACGACATGCACTTTCACACGGGCATGTTGGTGGCCTCGCACAACCGCATGATTGTTCAAATGAGCAAAGCCTTGGGTGCTTTGCTTCGCACCAGTTTTGAAATTTCCACCACACGCAAAGACGCCCCCAAGGCCGCCTTGCCCTTGCACAAAGCCGTGCTGGATGCGGTGATTGCCAAAAACCCAGACAAGGCGGAAAAGGCCATTCGTGTGTTGATTGAGGGTGCACACCAAGACATGGAGCATGTTTTAACCACGCGCCGTAAACTTCCCAGTTTGGCAGGCCCTGCCAAGCAGATCAAAGCGCCATGAGGCGCCCTACACATTCATTTTGCACATGACACATTTCACCAAAGTCGTTTTGTTCACCGACACAGATGGCAAAGCCCGCTTCAAAGAAGAAACATTGCCCATGGAAGAGGGCAACCCGCAAAGTCAACTGACTGGCATTTTTTCGGCCGAAGGCTACCAATTGCGCTACAGCCCTGTTGGCTTTAGAAGTCAATTTCACGTGACCGGCAAACCGCAATGGGTGTTCATCTTGTCTGGGCAAATGGAAATTGGTTTGCAAGACGGCACATCACGTGTTTTTTCTGCGGGCGATCATTTTTATTCTGCAGACACTTTGCCCGAAGGTGCGAACTTTGACCCTGCCGTCCATGGGCATTGGAGCAGGCAGGTGGGGGATGTCCCCTTGCGAACCCTGTTTCTCAAAGATTAGACTTTGCCAATTAGGCGCAACAAGAAATTGTTCTTTGGCCCCTCTAACCCTCAGGAGATGTGAATGGCCAAACAGTACACTGCAGTAAATGACCAAGGCCACCACTTGGTGTACACCGACCGCAAGAAATTGTGGTGGCTGTTGTCATGGGTCTACCCTGTCTTGCCGCTTGTTGGAATTGCCTTGTGCGCCTACACGGGCTCCACCGCTGCATTGGCGCTGCCCATTTTGTTGAGCCATTTGGGCATGCCTCTGCTGGACGCTGTGTTCGGTGAGGATGTCAACAATCCGCCTGAAGAAGTGGTGCCCGCACTCGATCAAGATCGCTATTACCGCTGGCTCACTTGGCTCACTGTGCCCTTGCATTTTTTGACGCTGTTTGTTTGCGCTTGGTGGGTGGGTACGCAAGAATTGTCGTGGGGCGTCATCTTGATGCTCGCTTATGTGGCAGGCATGCATTCAGGCTTAGGTTTGAACACGGGTCATGAACTGGGACACAAATACACGACCACAGAACAATGGTTGGCACGTTTGGTTTTGGCCGTTCCTGTGTATGGTCACTTTACTGTGGAGCACGGGCAGGGCCATCACCGTTGGGTGGCCACCCCCGAAGATCATGCCAGTGCTCGCATGGGTGAGAGCATTTACCGTTTTGCGTTGCGTGAATTACCTGGCGGTGTGCGCCGGGCTTGGCAAATTGAATCTGCGCGTCTGTCCAAAGCCGGTCATGCTGTCTGGGGATTGCACAACACCATGCTGCAGTCTTATGCCATCGCGGCCACCTTGCAATTTGGACTGTTGTTCGCATTCGGTTGGGTGATGGTGCCATTTTTAATCGTGCACAACATCATTGCGTGGTGGCAATTGACCTCTGCCAACTATGTGGAGCATTACGGTTTGCTGCGTGACAAACTGCCCAGTGGCAAGTACGAAACACCCAAGCCCCATCACTCATGGAATGCCAACCATGTGGCATCTAATTTGGCCTTGTTTCATTTGCAGCGTCATTCTGATCATCACGCCTTTCCTTCTAGGCGCTATCAATCGCTCCGCAATTTTGAAAACCTACCGCAGTTGCCTAGTGGTTACTTCGGCATGTTTCCATTGGCCTATATCCCACCTTTGTGGTTCAAGGTGATGAACCCGCGTTTGCTGGCCTTGCCGCACATCCAAGGTGACATGCGCAAAATCAACATCGATCCATCGCAACGGGAGGCACTTCTCCAGCAATATGCAACAGCCTGCAGGTCTTGAAAACAATCAGTTTTGGGGACGGTAAATTTTGAACAATTGTTCTGGCCCAATGCTGAAATAGTCGGCGGGCCCGCCGCCACGCATCACGTGTTGTGCGTTGGCTGTGTCGTAAATGCCATCGCTGATCAAGCGTTCTTCAATGTGAACGCCAATCACCTCGCCAAACACCATCCAAGTCTCAATCGATTCGCCTTGTAGATTTTTCATCTGCAAAATTTGAGTGCACTTGCACTCAAAGCTTACGGGGCTTTGCGCCACACGTGGCACCTTGATCAGTCGAGAGGGTGCTGTGGAAAGGCCAGCGATCTCAAACTCATTGACCTCTGGTGCCACTGCCTTGCACGTTTGGTTCATGGCTTCCACTTGAGGCTGCGTGACCAAGTTCCAAACAAATTCGCCAGTGGCTTCAATGTTGTTGAGCGAGTCTTTTCGGCCGATGCTAGAGAAGCCAATGAGCGGCGGCACGTAGTTGAAGGCGTTGAAAAAGCTGTAGGGTGCCAAATTCAAAACGCCGTCTGCGCTTTGCGAAGAGATCCAGCCAATAGGCCGGGGTCCCACAATGGCGTTGAATGGATCGTGCTTAAAGGGATGGCCTAGGCGGGGTTCGTAAAAATGTGTCATGGCTGTATTTTAAGAAGCGATCTTGATGAAGTTGGCTTGGCTGGCAATCTCTGCGCGAGCTTCATCTGACAAGCGATTGAGGTTTTTCAATTGCATCAGCATCCGTGGATTTTTGGCCAGAACATCGACATGCCTGTTCAAGTAATCCCAATAGAGTGTGGTGAAGGGGCAAGCGTCTTCACCTGTCGACAAAGATGGATTGAATTTGCAGCCTTTGCAGTGGTTGCTCATGCGGTCAATGTATTTGCCGCTGGCCACATAAGGCTTGCTGGCCATCACGCAACCATCGGCAAACTGGCTCATGCCCAAGGTGTTGGGCAACTCCACCCATTCCACGGCATCGACATAAACGCTCAAATACCATTCATGGACTTCTTTGGGCGCAACGCCCAACAGCAGTGCGTAAAGGCCCGTGACCATCAAACGCTGGATGTGGTGGGCATAGCCGTGTTCCAAAGTTTGATGGATGGCGTCGCGCATGCAAGCCATGTCTGTTTTGCCCGTCCAATAAAACGCGGGCAGTTTGGCGGTGGCCTGCATTTCGTTGCGTTCTACGTACTCAGGCATCTGAGTCCAATAGATGCCGCGGACATATTCACGCCAACCCAAAACTTGTCGGATGAAACCCTCTGCAGCGGGCAAGGGGACCTGGCCTTGTTGATAAGCTTTTTCGGCAGCTTCCACGACTTCTCTGGGGTTGAGAAGTTTCAAGTTCAGTGCGCTTGAAATGTGAGAGTGATACAACCAGACTTCACCTTCCCACATGGCATCTTGGTACAAACCAAAGGAAGGCAAGCGGTGTTGTATGAAACTGTCTAAAGCTTGCAGCGCTTGATCTCGTTTAACGGGCCAGCCAAAGCTGCTGAGCGCGCCGGGGTTTTGACTCAATTTGTCTTTGACC
>CANGCI010000151.1 GCA_947451995.1 Comamonadaceae bacterium
AGAATCTGATCTTTGGTCAGCAAGTGCTCCAACTTGAAGGTGAGCAAAATTTCATAAATTTTGCGGGTGTAGGTTTTTTCAGTCGACAGATACACATTGCGGGCCACCTGCATGGTGATGGTTGAAGCACCTTGGCTTTTGCGTTTGCCCAAGTTGGCAATGCCGGCGCGAATCAAGCCCAAATAGTCCAAGCCGCCGTGTTGGTAAAAGCGCGCATCTTCAATGGACAAGACCGCGTCTTTCATGACCTGCGGAATTTCTTTGATCGGCGTCAAGTTGCGGCGCTCTTCGCCAAACTCACCCATCAAGGCGCCATCGGCGGTGTATATGCGCAATGGCAATTTGGGGCGGTATTCGGCCAAATCAGACGTGTCGGGCAGTTGGGGATAGGCCATCACCATGGCCACGCCAATCACCATCAACAAGGACAACAAGCCCGCTGCCACCAAGCCTGCGGCCCAAAGGCAAACACGCAAGGCCCAATGCAGGCGAGGTGACTCGATCAAATCGAGTTGTTGAGGGGATGCGTCGTTGTTTTTTTTGGACATGTTGAGGGCGGAAAAAACCGCTGACCGCATTATAAAAACTGCTGGGCAGATGGCGGAATTTGAATGTTGCGCAAAGCAACTGGATTGGCAGGAATTGTAGTCTTTTCGGGGCTGGGTCGAGGGTTCAATGAGGGATCGCCAACCGCCTCAGAAAGTCCAATTTGTTTGCCTTGCCTTTGTTTCAGCAGCGCCATGCGCCGCGATGGGGTGTATTCGAGCATGCTGCCTCTGCGCAGTCCCCTGATGATGCGCGATTTTTCACCGCAGTGGTCGTCCAAGACCAGCAGGTGTTAACCCAGACAGGGGTGGACCTGCCAAGCTTGATGTCGGCGCTCTTACTGGCCTGTGAGCGGGCTTGGCCGGCTTTATCCCATGTGCCCTTCTTCAAGACCAACGACAGGCCAACAGCTTGGGTCATTCCAGATGCGCAGTGCCTCACGTTCGAGTGGGCCTGCTTGCCCAGTTGGGGGCCGCCTGACATCGAAGCCGATTGTCGTTTAGAGGCCAGTGTGCGCATGCAATTGGCGCCCCATCAAGTGGCCCTTGATTACCAGGTTCATCAACCCGTCACAGGAAGTTTGCAGGCAACAGTTTGGGCTTATGAGGCATTCAAGCTCCATGAACGCATGGCGCACATGAAAGAACTGGGGTTCGATTTGCAGGTGTTCACGGCACAAAGCCAAGTGCTTGGGTTGGCCAGCTTCTTTCGACATTCATCCAAGTCGCAGCAGGCTTTGCAGCAGCGCATCACTGAGCAGCTTGTTTCTTTTTTGCGGCAAGGTGAAGTGCCATGTTGAACTGGCTACAAAACGCTGCACACCGCAGCAAGCGCACACGCCGCATCATCCAATTGTCCATGGGCACGGGGCTGCTGTTGGGTTTAGGAATCATTGGGCAGCAAGAGTTGTTCGCTTTGGATGAATTGGCCGCCACAGCGCACGTGCAAGGCACCGCAATTTTGCCCTTGCCTGGGGCGATGCCTGCAAATCCATCTGCCGACGCAAAAGCATTGACCGATGCGAAGAAAACGGTGGCTGACTTGAAAGCACGTCAAGTAAGTTTGGCAAGCCGACAGGCGCAGCGTGAAGACATCTCAGAAGTTCAGGCGGCCTGGAGAATGAAGCGAGAGGGGCGCAATGGAGAAGTACCCACGGCCTTTGCTTTGCGAACACATCAATTTCAAAACGGCCTTTTCACATGGGAAGGTGTGGCCGAACAATCTCATGATGTCTCGGTATTGTTGCAAGCCTTGAACCGTTTTCCAGGTTGGTTGCAAGCGCCTGTGTTGGTGCAAGTGCAGTCCGACTTGAATGTGCCCGGTTCGGTGGCGCCAAAAGGATTGGTGTTTCTGATTCAGGCCAAGCTCTTTGGCAAACAGGGAGCGGGTTCATGAGCCGTGCCAAGGTCTTCCAAAGTATCACGGACCCCTTGGCCCATTGGGTGTTCTTGAGATGGCCCAAGTGGGTGTTGAATTGGCAAAACCAAAGCTTCTTGGCCTCGCCCATGCAACAAGCTTGGATGGCCTTGCTGAGTTTATGTTGGGGCGGCTTGGTGCTAGTGCTTTGGCGCGGCTTGGTTGCAGCGCTTGCTTTGTCTGTTCCCAGTGCACAGTGGATGGAACGCCAGCAGCAGGTCCAAGAGGCCTTGCGGCAATCAGCTTTGCAACAAACGCAAGCAATGAACGTGCAGGCAGGCTTAGCGCAGCAGGACTTGTTGATACGCCAGCACCAAGCACAAGTCGATGACCTGTTGGTGGCATGGCCCAATTCGGCCATTCGCTTGACCTTGCTCCATCGATTGCACCGCATGGCACAGCAGCGTGGTTTGCTGGTGCAGCAGATCAAGCTGATGCCCGAACCCGACGTGCAAGGCTTGGAGGCCAGTACCTTGAAGTTCAGTGTTCAAGGCGCCGAAGACGCTGTGCATGCCTATTGGCAAGACCTGGACCAATGGTTTCAAAACGGGCTGTGGACATCGTGGGTCAGTCGCAGGCAAGCCGATGGACGATTTATTTTAGAAGGGCAGCTTTCTTTGTATTGGGATGCACAAGACGCCGATACCGATACAGGCGTTGCGTTGCAGTTTGAAGTGGCTGCACTGGCAAATTCACAGACCGCATCGGCCTTGCCATCTGTGCACGTTTTGCCCAAGGAAAGTCAATCACAGATGCGGGTGGTGGGACTTGCGCAATCCAGTCATTCAAGTGGCCGTGGCGAAGCTTGGACTTGGGTTCGCTCTGGCGCACAAACGCATTTGGTGCGCCCCGGTCAACAGCTTGGCACCGAGCAAAGCCAAGCCAAATGGACCGATGCGCAGGGGCTTTGGCTGAGTTCAGGGATGGGGCAACCCGAAGTTCGGCTCGATTGGGAGGGGGTGAGGCCATGAAGCGAGTGCCGTGGTTTCAGGCAGGGCTGGTCGGTCTTTGTACCTTGATGTGGAGTCCTTTGTTGCAAGCTGCCGATGACAAGCTGAAGTGGACATTTCAAAACATGGAGGTCAAAGCTTTGTTGCATGCCTTGGCCGAAATGGGGCAACACAATTTGATTGTGGCCGACGGCGTTTCGGGTCCTGTCAGTCTGCATTTGAAAGACATGACGTGGCGAGAAGCGCTCGACGTGGTGGTGCAATCCAAAGGGCTGGAGGCGATCAGCAAAGATGGCGTTTTGTGGATCAGTTCACGCAACGATGCATCCGAGCGATTGCAAGCCTTGGCCATCACTTTGAAATACGCCAAAGCCCTCGATGTGGCGCAGCGCTTGCAGTCTGGTGGCGCGAGTGCAGGCGCGTCAGGGCAGCGTTGGTTAAGTGCGCGAGGCACGGTGATGGCCGAACCCCGAACCAATCAGTTGTTTTTCTTGGACACGCCCGCGGCTTTGAAACAGCTGCAAAACGTCATTCAATGGCTGGACATTCCAGTGCGACAGGTCATGATCGAAGCGCAAATCGTGGAGGCTGAAGCGCAATTTGGCAAATCCTTGGGTGTTCGTTTGGGCGGTGCATTTGCCAGCAGCTTTGCGGCCCCCTTTGCCGCAACGGCCAAGCCCGTTAATTTGGCCATCGGCGGACAAGGCATGGCCGCCTCGGGGGGCATTCAGCCCAGTTATTGGCTCAATTTGCCGGCAGGCGCGGCGGGGCAAACACTGTTTCCGCCTGCCAGTTTTGCGGTGTCCTTGTTCAATGCGGCGGCCAACCAGTTTCTCAACCTCGAAATTTCAGCCCTTGAAGCTGATGGCAAAGGCAAAGTGATTGCCAGTCCGCGCGTGGTCACCGCCGACCAAACCAAGGCCCTGATCGAGCAGGGCACCGAGCTGCCGTACCAAGTCAACAATGGCAATGGGGCGGCCTCCATCGCGTTTCGCAAAGCCAACCTCAAACTCGAGGTGACACCGCAAATCACCCCGGAAGGGGCGGTGGTCTTGGAGCTCGACATCGCCAAGGACAGCGTCGGCCAGGTCACCACGGCGGGTTATGCCATCAACACCAAACACGTCAAAACACAGGTTTTGGTGGACAACGGGGGCACTGTGGTCATTGGCGGTATTTTGGAAACGGCAGACAAGCAAGATGAGGCGCGGGTCCCTGGCTTGGCCAGCCTGCCGGTTTTTGGCAGGCTGTTCCAAAGTGAGCAGGTCACCCAGCGAAAAACCGAGCTTCTGATCTTTGTCACCCCCAGAGTGCTGGCTGAATCGCCACCCAGGGCGGCCTCGAATACACTTAGGGACTCATTCCAACCTTGAATTTCTTCTTTTGCTCATTATTTTTGTTGGCCTCCCGGGATCTGGCAAAACGACCATCGGCAGACAGATGGGGCGTCGTCTCGGCTTGCCTTTTTTGGATTCCGACAGCGTCATTGAGCAGCGCTTGGGTTGTTCGATTCGTGAGTTTTTTGACCGCGAAGGCGAAGAGCGATTCCGCGACATCGAGCAAAACGTCATCGACGATCTCAGCAAATACCACCACGGTGTTTTGTCTACCGGCGGCGGGTCGGTCTTGCGCGAAGCCAATCGTCAACATTTGCGGGCACGTGGCAAAGTGGTTTATCTGCGCTCAAGCCCTGAAGAAGTGTTTCGCCGTTTGAAGCACGACATGCAAAGACCTTTGCTGCAAGTAAACGACCCCCTCGAGAAATTGCGCGCCCTGTTTCAAGTGCGCGATCCACTCTACAAAGAGACAGCGCACCATGTGTTTGACACTGGTCGGCCCAGTATCAACCGTTTGTTGCATGCCATCATTGCGGAGTTGGACCTTCAAGGTTTTGACACGCACACCCCACACCAACCTTGAAGCCGCTTATGAACAGCACGTCGCAACAGCCAGAAGTGGTCCGAATTGATTTGGCCGACCGAAGCTATGACATCGTCATTGGTCAAAACTTGTTGGCCCAAGCTGCCACCTATGCCCACTTGCCCAAAGCGGCTGCGGCATTGATTGTGAGCAACACCACGGTGGCGCCCTTGTACGAGGCTGCGCTCAAGCAAGCCCTTTCTGCCCATTACAAAGTCATTCACAGCGTGCATTTGCCCGATGGCGAAGCGCACAAAGATTGGATGACCTTGAATTTGATTTTTGACAGCTTGCTGGGGCAGGCCTGCGATCGCAAGACCGTGTTGTTTGCATTGGGCGGCGGTGTGGTGGGCGACATGACGGGTTTTGCCGCAGCCAGTTTCATGCGCGGCGTGCCCTTCGTGCAAGTGCCAACCACCTTGTTGGCACAAGTTGATTCTTCTGTGGGTGGCAAAACAGCCATCAACCACCCCATGGGCAAAAACATGATTGGCGCGTTTTACCAACCGCAACGTGTGGTCTGTGATTTGGCAGTGTTGCAAACTTTGCCTGCACGCGAATTGAGTGCGGGCTTGGCCGAAATCATCAAGTACGGCCCCATTGCCGACATGGCGTTCTTTGATTGGATTGAAGCCAACATCCAGGCGCTCAAAGCCTGCGAGCCGCAAGCCATGGCGCATGCAGTGAAGCGCAGCTGTGAAATCAAAGCCCACGTGGTGGGGCAAGACGAGCGCGAAGCCGGCTTGCGTGCCATTTTGAATTTTGGCCACACCTTTGGCCATGCCATTGAAGCGGGCTTGGGTTATGGCGAATGGTTGCATGGCGAAGCAGTGGGTTGCGGCATGGTCATGGCCGCCCATTTGTCGGAGGCCATGGGCCTGATCGATGCGGCGTTTGTGACGCGCTTAACGCAGCTCATTGCGCAAGCTGGCTTGCCCATCCGTGGCCCTGTGCTCGATGCCCAGGACAATGCGGGCAAGTATTTGGCCTTGATGCTGCATGACAAAAAATCGGTGGCTGGCGACATTCAATTTGTATTGATTGAAGGCCCAGGCAAAGCGCGCGTCAGCGCTGCGCCCGAAGCCATGGTGCGTGCTGTCATCGATCGCTGC
>CANGCI010000152.1 GCA_947451995.1 Comamonadaceae bacterium
CACTGCTTGCCCCAACTCAATCACTGCCATCGCGTAATAACTGCTCCAGTTGTAGCGCGTGATGGCGTAGAAATTTTCGGTGCCAGCCACATAACTGGGCGGGTCATCCCCATTCAGCAATTCAATCAATGCCAGCGGGCCTTTGTGTGCAAGCGCTTCGCCGTCAATGACAGCGCCTTTGGCCACAAAGTTGGCGGAGCTGAAGCTTGGCAAAATGTCGGGCGCCATCAGTGCGTCCATGTCTAACAATTCTCGATTGAAAGTTACGGGGTAGTGGGTGGGCATGCCACTTTGCCATTGGAATGCTTTGAAGTAGTTGGCCACTGAGCCAATGACATCCACCTTGTTGGCGAACAAATCGATGTGTTGGTCGCCATCAAAATCAACAGCAAACTTAGCCCAGCTGGAAGGCATGAATTGAGGCAAGCCCAAAGCACCGGCATAACTGCCCTTGATGCTGCTGGGTTTGACCTTTTCTTTGTGCGCAAGCATTAAAAACTGCGCCAGTTCTTTGGAGAAAAACGCCTGACGTTCTGTGGCACGTGGGTGCTCTTTGGGAAAGTCAAAGGTCAATGTGCTCAGGGCATCCAGTGTTCGAAAATTGCCTGTGTGTTGGCCATAAAAAGTTTCAACGCCGATGATGCCCACAACCAGCCAAGGCGGAACCCCAAAGGTCTGTTCTGCGCGATCCAAAGTGCTCTGGTTTTCTTTCCAAAACTGAACACCTGCTTCAATTCGCTTAGGTTCAATGAAGCGAGCTTGGTAGGCATTCCAGTTTTTCTTGCTGATTTGGGTGGGCGGCAAAATCAACTTGGGGATGCTGGGAATGAAATGCGCTTGAGCCAATTGGGCTTTCACCCATTTGACATCGAGTTGGCTGGATTTCGCCATTTGCTCGGCCCACTCATTCACATCTTGACGTTTGGTGTAGGTGGGGCCGGCCGCAGGGCTGGTCGCGGTGGCTTTGGGCGATTTGGATTTGGGTTTTTTCTTGGTGTCTGAGGCTTGCACAGCCAAAGAGCAACTCAAGAGCAGCAGAGCTAAAAGGGTCGACAAAATGCGCATCTCTTGAGTTTAGCCTTTGTAGGCGCACGGGGTGTCGTGATAAGCTGGAATCCTTAGGAAATCGATTCCTCATTTTGCAAAGTTACCCATGGGCGCTACAGGCTATTTCACACACGCAGATTGTCGACTTCACGAAATGGGTGAGGGCCATCCTGAATGTCCACAGCGCTTGGACGCGATTGAAGACAGATTGCTCATCACAGGCTTGGACCACGCCCTGACGCGAAGAGAGCCCGCACCTGCATCGTTAACGGACATCGAGTTGGCTCACGGACGAATGTACGTGGCCTCCTTGCGGGGTTTAAGTGATGCGTTGATTGAGGACATGGCTGCTGGTGGTCCCACCCACAGCGCCTTAGACCCTGATACCTCAATCAACAGTCATACTTGGAAAGCGGCACTTCGATCAGCGGGCGCCGCATTGGAAGCCACCGATGCCGTGATGGCGGGTGAACTCGAAAATGCATTTTGTGCCACACGGCCACCAGGGCACCACGCATGCCATGACAAGGCCATGGGTTTTTGCTTTTTCAACAACGTGGCCATTGCTGCCAAATATGCACTGGAGCGCCATGGTTTAAGCCGCGTGGCCATCGTTGACTTTGACGTACACCATGGCAATGGCACCGAAGACATCGTGGCTGGCGACGACCGCATCCTGATGGTGAGCTTTTACCAACATCCTTTTTATCCTGAAGGCGGCGCCCGCAAGAGCGACGCCAACTTGGTCAACTTGCCGGTACCCGCCTACACCAAAGGCATGGACATCCGGGAGTTGATCGACATGATTTGGATGCCACGCTTAGAAGAACACAAACCAGAGTTGATTTTCATCAGCGCTGGATTTGATGCCCACCGCGAAGACGACATGGGACAGTTGGGTTTGGTCGAACAAGATTACGTGTGGATCACACAGCGCATCAAAGATGTGGCGCTCAAGCACGCCAAAGGCCGCATTGTCAGTTGTTTAGAGGGTGGCTATAGCCTCAGCGCTTTGGCGCGCAGTGTCGAAGCGCACATTCGTGTGTTGGCCGATGTTTAAATCTAGAAAGACCAGCCTGTGTCCCAAGTCCCTTTGATGATGAACGACCCACAGTTGTGGTGGGGCCGATTGAACTCGTTTGAAGCCTTGCAAGAGTTGTTGCTGTTTGCTGCTTGTGTTGGCGTGGCATTGGCACTGGTCTGGGCGTTACGCCGTGCAACCTTGCAGTGGGAGTTAAAGGTCCTGTTGGGACGCCAATTGGTCGACGGTGTTTTGTTCCCAAGTTTGCTCCTGGGCTTGGTGTTCGCCTCCCGTTCGATATGGGCCAAGTCACATCCATTGTGGTTGTTTGATTTTTTGCTGCCTGTCTGTGTGTCCTTGGCGGCCATTCGCTTGGGCGTCAAAGTCTTGCAGGCGGCCTTCACAGATGCTGCCTGGGTTCGGCCTGTCGAGCGAAGCTTGTCTTGGTTGGCCTGGGGTGCTGTGGTGCTGTGGTTGACAGGTTTGTTGCCCATGGTGCTTGAAGAGCTCGATCAAATCCAGTGGAAAGTAGGGTCCTCGCATTTGTCGGTGCGCACCCTCATTGAAGGCGGTTTGACAGCAGGATTGGTCATGTTGCTCACGCTGTGGGTGTCCTCGGCCATCGAGTCGCGCTTGTTGCGAACTTCTACGGGCAGTGAATTGTCATTGCGCAAAGCCGTCAGCAATGCTGTGAC
This sequence comes from Comamonadaceae bacterium, assembly GCA_947451995.1. Classification (GTDB taxonomy): domain Bacteria; phylum Pseudomonadota; class Gammaproteobacteria; order Burkholderiales; family Burkholderiaceae_C; genus Limnohabitans_A. The sequence continues at coordinate 2,764 of CANGCI010000152.1, forward strand.
GTCACTGTTGATGTTCGTGGGTCTGATGGTGTCCTTGTCCGCGGTTGGCATTGACCTGACTGCTTTGTCTGTGTTGGGCGGTGCAGTGGGCGTTGGCATTGGCTTTGGTTTGCAAAAGTTGGCTGCCAACTACGTCAGTGGCTTTGTGATCTTGGCCGAGCGCAGCATGCGAATTGGCGACAGCGTCAAGTTGGATGGTTTTGAAGGTCGCGTGACTGACATCAAAGCACGCTACACCGTCATCCGTGCGCCCACGGGTCGCGAATCGATTGTGCCCAATGAGATGCTCATCAACAGCCGCGTTGAGAACTTGTCCTTGGCCGATTCTCGGGTGCTTCAAAGCACTTCAGTGTTGGTGGCTTATGGCAGCGATGTTGACTTGGTGATGCGATTGCTCACGCAAGCCTGTGAATTGCAAATGCGCGTTCTGAAAGAGCCTGCGCCCTTTGTGACCTTGACGTCATTTGCGGCCGATGGCCTGGAATTTGGTGCGCACTATTGGGTTGACGAACAACAATCAGGTTTGCTGACATTGAAGTCTGAAATCAACCTCAGCATCTTGAAACTACTCAACGCCCATGGCATTGAAATTCCTTACCCGCAACGCGTTGTGCACACGCGTGAAGGCTAAAGGAAAGGGCCCTTGACGCGACTGGCTTGAAGTCTTATCGCAGGCTGTTGTGCAATTGCGCTTGGAGCACTTGGGCGCACAAAGTGACAGCCGTGTTGGCCTCTTGCATCACGCGGCCCATGGTGATGAAGCCGTGAATTTGACGTTCAAAGCAAATGTACTGCGCAGGCACGCCAGCTTGAGACAGCGCATCGGCATACATCAAGCCTTCATCGCGCAAAGGATCAAAACCAGCCGTCATGACAAAGGCGGGTGGCAGGCCCGCATGGCTGCTGGCCAATTGAGGAGAGGCACGCCAGTCTTTTGCATCTTCTCGATTGCGCAAATAATTGTCGGTGTAGTACGCAATGGATTCTTTGGTCAACATGTAACCTTTGCCATTGGCGTGAAAGGACGCGGTGTCGGGCCACATGATGGTGGCTGGATAGATCAACAATTGAAAAGCGGGTTGAACTGACAAGCCCTTTTGATCGCGCAGTCCGATACAGGCAGCGGCAGACAAGTTGCCGCCAGCGCTGTCGCCACCTATGGCAATGCGTGCTGGGTCGATGCCCAACTCTTTGGCATGCGCCACTGTCCAGTTGAAGGCGGCCACTGTGTCGTCGTAGGCCGCAGGGAATTTGTGTTCGGGCCCCATGCGATAGTCAACCGATACCACCACCACGTTGGCTTGAAGGCACAAACTGCGGCACAGCACGTCGTGTGTGTCGAGGTCGCCGATGGTCCAGCCACCACCGTGGATGTAGACCAAGCCGGGCAGGGCATGATTTGTTTGGGCGGCATGCGGGTGGTAAACCCGCACAGGCACATTCGCATCGTTGTAACTCACCACCTTGTCTTCGACCCGAAAGACTTCGGGTGCGTTGGGTTGTGTGAATGCGCGCCTTGATCTGTAAGACTCACGCGCTTCGATCGGTGTGAGGGTGTTCACAGGTGGAACACCTTTGTCGATCATCAGTTGCATCAAAGCTTGTGCTTGTGGGTCCAACATGGCGCAGTCTTTCAATGAAGGTCGATCAGCTTAGGCAATCATCAGAGAAGGCAAATACAAGCTGAGTGATGGGAAGAACAGCAAGATGGCCAAGGCGACCACTTGCATGGCAACGAAAGGCCAGCAACCGCGGAAAATAGTTCCTAAGCCTACTTTGGGCAGAAGGGTGTTGAGCACAAACAAGTTCATGCCAACGGGCGGTGAGATGAGACCGATTTGAATCACCATCACGATCAACACACCAAACCAAACGGGATCAAACCCGAGTTGAACCACAATGGGAAAGAACAAGGGGATGGTCAACAAGACCATGGTCAGCTCTTCCATCACCGTGCCCAAAATGATGTAAATCACCATCATGGCGCCTACCACCATGATGGGTGACAGGCCCAAGTGGGTGATCCATTCTTTCAAGTCACCTGGCATGGTGGTGAAGTTCACAAAGTTGGCAAACACAGTGGCTGCAATCAATAGCGTGAACAGCATGCCGGTGGTCCGAGCAGATTCCACCAAAATGCTGATTAACACTTCCCATGTCAGGGCCTTGCGTGCCCAAGCAAACAAGAAGGCACCAGCAGCCCCCATGCCGGCACCCTCTGTGGCTGTGAAGATGCCGCCGTAAATACCGCCCAGCACCACGATCACCAACAGCAAAACACCCCAGATGCCACGTAAAGCGTCCATGCGCTGTGTCCAGGTGAATTTTTCACCAGCAGGTGCATGTTCAGGGTCGCGTGAGGTCATGATGACCACGGCCACCATCAACAAGATAGCGGTCAAGATACCTGGGATAACGCCTGCAGCAAATAATTTGCCAATGTGTGTTTCGGTCACGATGCCATAAATCACCATGATGGTGGAGGGCGGAATCATGATGCCCAACGTGCCGCCCGATGCAATCACACCGGTAGACAGCGCATCGCTGTAGCCCAACTTTTTCATGGAAGGGTAAGCCACTTTGCTCATGGTGGCTGCCGTGGCAATTGAGGAGCCGCAAATGGCCCCAAAACCTGCACAAGCGGCAATGGTGGCGTGTGCCAAACCACCGCGGCGATGGCCAATGAAGGTGTAGGCGGCATGAAACAACTCATGCGCCAAACCTGCGCGCGCCACAAAGTTGCCCATCAAGATGAACAAGGGAATCACAGACAAGGTGTATGCAAAACCTGTTTCTTGAACCACTTGTGCCGTACTGGCGAGCGCGGGCATCCAGCCCCGTGTCAGACCAATGCCCACGACGCCAACCAAGCCCATTGAAAATGCCAAAGGCATGCGCAACAGCGCCAAGGCAAAAATGGCGACAAAGCCAATGAGTGCTTCGGTCACAGGACACCTCCTTCAGATTCTTCATCTTCACCCAAGGGGTTGAAAACCAGAATCAAGTGAACAATGCCAGCCAACGCACACATGAAACCCATGCCCATGATGAATGGG